>JANNPR010000700.1:0-3502 GCA_031400345.1 Planctomycetota bacterium
TCCCATCGATGACCGGGTAAAGCCATGACTCGGGCGCTTTCGCCAACGGCGGCTCGGGGCGACCATGCGGTTTAAAGTCATCGAGATGAGGGAGGTCGACCGGTAGGTCCTCTATGGATACGGCTCGCAGCAGACCGTTGGGTTGTCCCTGGACATCCAATTCATGCAGAATTGGAAATGGCTCACCCCAGAACCGTTGGCGACTGAACAACCAATCTCGCAATTTGTAATTCACAGCCTTACGGCCCAAGCCGGCAGCCGTTAAGTCTGCCGTGATGCGTTCCTTGAAATCGGCAGTGACTAAGCCGTCGTAAGGTTCTGAATTCACTGCGATCCCATGACCGGCAAAGCATTGACCGCCGCTCAACACGGCCGAGCGATCGATATCTTTCTTATCGTTCTTATCGGTGTCCTCCGCATCCCCAGGATCCACGACGGCAACGATCGGCAACGAGAACTGCTTAGCGAATTCGTAGTCGCGCATGTCATGGGCGGGCACCGCCATGATGGCCCCGGTGCCGTAGCTGATCAGAACGTAATCGGCGATCCAAATAGGAACCGCCTGACCATTAACCGGATTAATCGCATCCGAGCCTGTCCAGACGCCCGTTTTGTCTTTGGCAAGTTCGGTGCGATCGAGATCGCTTTTCGAGGCAGCCTTGGTGCAATAGTCTTGGACTGCGATTTTTTGTGAGGGGGTGGTTAAGCGTCCGACGAACGGATGTTCCGGTGCAATCACCATGTAGGTAGCGCCAAACAACGTATCGGGCCGAGTGGTATAAATGCGCAACACGTCTGCCGCCGGTTTGATGGGAAAGCCAGTCCGCTGGCGATCTTGCTTCCAGCGCTGGAAGTTGTCCGCCCCGCCGATGTAAAAGTCGACTTCAGCACCAGCACTTCGGCCGATCCAGTCCCGCTGAAGCTTTTTGATTCCTTCGGACCACTGCACACCTTCCAGATCGTGCTCCAATCGATCCGCGTACGACGTAATACGCAGCATCCACTGCCGCAGCGGGATGCGTTGGACAGGATGCCCGCCGCGTTCGCTTTTTCCGTCAATGACTTCTTCGTTGGCCAGGACCGTGCCCAAGGCGAGACACCAATTCACAAGTGCGTCGGCTTGATAGGCTAATCGGTGATCGTCCTGATAGCGGCGGACGGCGCTTTCGCCTTGCCGCCGAATTTCTCCCGGGATCGGCAGTTCACTAATCGGGCGGCCTCGTTGCTCCCCCGAATCGAACCAGGTATCAAACAATACTAAAAAGATCCACTGCGTCCAGCGGAAATACTCGACGTCCGTCGTCGCCAACTTGCGAGACCAGTCATAACTGAATCCCAACATCTTCAGTTGGCGAGTAAAAGTGGCGATATTTCGTTCGGTGGACTCACGGGGAGGCGTATTGGTGCTAATGGCGTGCTCTTCAGCAGGCAACCCAAATGCATCGAAGCCCATCGGGTGCAGTACGCTTTTACCCCGCATCCGTTCAAACCGGCAGACTATGTCTGTGGCCGTGTACCCCTCCGGATGACCAACGTGTAAGCCGTCACCGCTAGGATAGGGAAACATGTCCAGAACGTATACCTTGTCGCGTTTCGGCATGTCGGGAGTCTTGAACGTCTCGTGTTCCTCCCAGTATTTCTGCCAGCGAGGTTCAATTTCGGCGGGGTTGTAACGTGGCATGGTCAGAGGTCAGAGGTTAGAGGTCAGAGGTCAGAGGTCAGAGGTCAGAGGGGCGCGGTCAGGTGCGAGGTTCGGGGAAACGCCATCGAGCTTGCCTCGGTGATTTAACGGCCTGTGCGCTACTTTTAGGGCACTCGAGTTACTCCGCATCGCGCCTCAAGGATATCGAAGTAGTGCAAAGGCCGTAAAACCACTCGGGCAAGCCGGGTGGCGATTGCACGCTTGAACCGGAAAGCGACGATTCTAGTCAGCTGTCGCAACCATCGTAAGGCGCCGCACTTTTTAACCGGCTACTTCCCTAGTCTCTGTTCTAAGAAACGACGTCGTTCGCTAACATTCGTCCAACCAATGTACCAGGCTAGCCACGGAAGTAAGGCACTCGAGCGAACGGTCCGCTTTAATCTGATCTTGCCCATATCTTAAAACGGGGGAAAGCGTGTACGACAAGGGGGCTTTAATCGAACAAGTGCGTCAAAGGGCTTTAGAGTTTGGCGACTTTACTCTGGCGTCCGGGAAGAAGGCCAAGTTTTACTTGGACTGTCGCAAATTGACTTTAGATTCGGTCGGAGCAAACTTAGTCGCCGAAGGGATTCTAGAGTTGCTGGGCGATAATTTGCCGGATGCGGTCGGAGGAATGGCCATCGGCGCCGATCCCATCACGGCCGCCGTAATCACCGTTGCTCATCGGCAAGGAAAACGACTTAAGGGTTTTATCGTCCGTAAGGAAGCCAAGACGCATGGCAAGGGTCGCGATGTGGAGGGGCCTGTGAACCCGGGCGAAACAGCCGTGATCGTGGAAGACGTCGTTACCACCGGCGGAAGTTCGTTAGCCGCGATCGAACGAGTCGAGTCATTTGGCATGAAGGTTCGAGAGGTGATCGCGATTATCGATCGTCTTCAAGGGGGCGCGGACGCGTTTGCTGCCAAAGGCATTCGATTGCGGACCTTATTAACGATTCGCGATTTCGGCATCGACCCCAACGCATAAACACGGGCGACTTCAGCGCACTACAACGGATGTCAATGCATCTTTAAAATCAGCTTGCTCATGGAAACCTCATTACACAAGCAGTTGAAAGAAGTCTACGCGGATCAGGATTCCACTCAGGAGTTCCGCATGGGCAAGTACCGTGTCGACGTTCGGCGAGGCGCAGAGCTCGTAGAAATTCAACACGGATCACTCGCGGCAATTCGGGACAAAGTACGTCGATTGGTGAAAGCTCACCGAGTCTTAGTCGTCAAACCGATCATTGCGGAAAAAACAATCGTTCGTTGCACATCGCGGGGCGGTCCGGTCATCGGGCGTCGTAAGAGTCCCAAGCGCGGTTATCCCATCGACTTGTTCGACGAGCTGATCTATTTTGTGCGAGCTTTTCCGCATCGTAACTTGGCCATTGAAACACCGCTGGTCGACGTCGAAGAGTGGCGTTATCCCGGTCACGGCCGACGCCGACGTTGGCGGAAGAATGATTTCGAAGTCGAAGATCAAAGGTTAATTCGCGTTCACCAAACGTTGCGATTCGAAACATGCGCCGACCTGCGTAGCCTTCTTCCGGTCACTCTAACTCAACCCTACAACACCACTGATCTCGCCGAGGCGCTATCCGTTTCCCGTTGGATCGCACAACGAATCGCTTATTGCCTCCGCGAAACAGGCGCCTCCATCGAAGTTGGCAAAACAGGAAATAGTCGGCTTTACCGGCATGCGGCGTAAGAGTGGTCAGTGGTCAGTGGTCAGGGTTCAGTGGTCAGTGGTCAGGCGGGGGGAAATACATCGGACTGATCGGTCGGATCGGTCCGATTGCGTATATCGGAATCAAA
>JANNPR010000711.1:0-1656 GCA_031400345.1 Planctomycetota bacterium
GCCGGCTGACGTGTATCCGTTAGCCATCGCGCCAGCGAAAGCCGTCGTCGGCTGGTGGATGCAGATTCGGTTCCCCTAGGAAACGTGGCTGCATCACTACTGGAAGATAATACGCTTAGAAACCCAGGTGCCGCCTCATCGCCAGGCGCCAGTGGATTGCCCCGTTTAAGTATGCGTGTGGGAGTAGGCGGCCCAACATCCGATAAGACTTGCCAGTTTTGCCACCCCTTTTTGGCGCCAGTGAAGTCCTTGATCCGCGTTTCCAGTTCCGTCATTGTCCGCTTGTCCACCTCGGATAGGGAAGCCGTGACTTCTTCCGGCTTGACGCGCACCGTTTCCTCGAACTTGCTCGCCAGATACTTCTGGATTTCATTGCGTTTATCCGCCGCGGTCTCAATGGACGTCTTTGTGTCTGCCCGAATGGGTTCCAATAGCTCCGCGAACTTCTGGTCACTAAGCTTGATTTCGTACGGTTTGCGAAGGCTAGTCACCAGCGATTTGAGTTCACCCAACTGGCGGTCCAAATCCGCGTTGTGTGAATCGATCTGTTTCTTTTCGCTGGCCGAGACGGCCGGGATTTGTCGTTGAGCGGGTTGTTTCCAATTGTCAGGATTAAACGCCGGCTGAAAGATGGCCTTGATCTGATAGTAGTCACGCTGCGGAATAGGTTCGTACTTATGGTCATGGCACTTCGCACATGCCAGTGAGAGGCCGAGCAGGTCATTGGCGACAATCTCGATCGTTCTTTCCAGGACTGCATGTTGAGTGGCACTGACGTTCAATTCACTCGCGAACGTATCGTCGGAGCTCATCCGCAGAAAACCGGTGGCAATTAGAGACTCGCGCATCTCGTTGGTGTAGACGTCGGCCGTCCGCCAATCGAAGAGTTCGTCTCCGGCCAGTTGTTCGGTAAGGAACTGATCGAACGGCTTGTCGCGATTAAGCGATTGGATGACGTAATCGCGATACAGCCAGCGATTCTCCAAAGGATGAATTATGCTTGCGTCATTGTCGGTGCTGCCGACATCTGCATAACCGGCGCCATCGAGCCAATGTCGCCCCCACCGCTCGCCCAAATGAGGTGAATCAAGTACACGGTCAACCAGCCTTTCATAGGCGTCGGGCGATATATCTTGAAGATACGTGTTTACCTGGTCTGGCGAAGGAGGGAGCCCAAGCACGTCGAAGAAAACGCGGCGAACCAGCGCGATCGGATCGGCTTCTGGGCCAAAACTGAGGCCGTCTTTTTCTAGTACGTGGAGCACGAACGCGTCGATCTGGCTGCGGACTCGCTGGGGCTCATTGACTGGCGGTTTGGCAACCTGTCGAAGCGGAAGAAATGCCCAGTGACGCCGGTGCTCGTCGGTCACGACCTGCCGCTTCTCTGGATCGTCTAACGGCGAATTAGTATTTGTCCAGGGTAGCCCGAGCTTCACCCAGGTCGCTAGTCGCGTGATATCGGCATCGGACAATTTGCCATCCGGTGGCATTTGTAAATCGGCATCCGAGTATCCCACGGCAGTCATGATCAAACTCTCCTCAGGCTCATGCGGCACGGCGCCCGGACCCCGGTCGCCCCCGTCGATGACGGCGTCGCGACGGTCGAGACGCAATCCACCTTGTTGCTTTTCCGGCCCGTGGCACTTAATGCATTTG
>JANNPR010000722.1:0-2665 GCA_031400345.1 Planctomycetota bacterium
TGCTGACTACAAGCAGCCAAATACGCGCGGGTGCCAAATACCCGGACTTCAGCATCTCGTCATTTAAGCGCTTGACATTGTCCTTCACGGCGGTTTCATTCTTGCTTACCTTCATTTCGTTGCGACTAGCAGCCGTGAACCACCGAGCCCAAAACGAAAGCCGTGAACAATCAATCGATGCTCAAGGTTCATCACTATCTCAAATAGCCTGTTCAACCACGACGGAAGGCTCAATTCTGAAAAGGATTCCTCATCCGTGGTCACTTGCCGCTTGCTTAGTCGCGACGCCAACATTGCGGGCAAAAGCAAACTCACGAACGACGTCTCGAACTGCACCTTGAACCCTGCGCGAAGTACTTTTTCCCGCATCTCGCGAATCTTATAACGTCTAACATGACAGGCGCTCTCATCAGCCGCGCTCCACAACCAAGGGTGCTGCGGCACTGTGATGGCCACGCCACCACCCGGTCGCAGGGCGCGAAACATGGCAGCAAGCACGACCTCGTCTTCATCAATATGTTCCAGCACATCGAAAGCGCCAATTACATCAAATTCGTCGACATAGGGGATCTGTCGCGCGTCCATTTGAATTAATTCAGCTCGCTTTACCCGCGCCGCTGCATAAGGCAAACCAACAACAAAGACCTCGCTACCGATCAACTTTGCGGCAGGGAAGGCCCCCGCGACCCCAGCAAGGACGTAACCAGTTCCACAACCAACCTCAAGATAACGCTGCATTCCTGGGAAGAAAGTTCCAAGCGCCCACAGGATCAACCGATTGCGCGCACAAAACCAGAAGTTTTGTGCTTCAAGTCCAGCGAGTTTTTCAAAAGCCTTAGGCCTAAATCCAGCACCATCATGCGCAAGCGCAGGAGCCAGAACGGGAAATCCGTCAACAACGATAGGGCGGAACTGGCAGGCCGGGCAATTCCACACCTCAGCTTCGAAGCCTGAGTCACACTTGGGGCAGCTTTTCATGCAAGGTCAACCCCAGATTGCTCGGAAAACACCCAATACTTCTGAGCGAGGAAGAGCAATGCAGCAACAACCAGAATCATGAAACCCTGTACCAATTGATGCGGTATCCCAGCCAAATCGACCAACAGGATAAGCGCCAGCAAGTTAACCAGATACCCGGTGCCATAGGAGAGACAGTAACGCACAAATACCAGGCCATGAGCACCCTGATGCCCAAACGTCCACTTTCTGTTAAACAGGAACGTCTGGAGCACGCCGATGCCGAATAATAGGGTCATCGCAACTTTCGGTTCGAGGCCCAGCGATGTCGCCAGCAGGTATAGAAGGTAAACGCCAACGTTGGACGCAATTCCAACAACCGCGTAGCGAAAAAGTTGCTTTCGAGCCCTCATGTGATTCGCTACCCAACCCATTTGGATGGAACTCCAGGAATCAGAAGGACATCCGATTCGCTCACTTGGTGCGACAACCTGCAACTAGATAACCCGGAGCCGACGCGAGCACATTCAGTTTGAAAACCTCGATGTTAGTGCGGGCGTGCGGGCCGAGAACCTTCATCGAAGATATCTGCAGCACAAGAAATCCACTGTTCCGACCAAACCATTTGCGGTGAAATGCTGCAATTTCTTTAATCATGCTGTATCGGTCTGACGGCAGTACTTTCGGCTTGCAGTTCATGTTGCACGGGCCCCATGTTTAAATGCCGAACCACGTACTGGGGTTTGCGATTGACATTCAGATGCAGACGCCCCAAATATTCACCTATCACTCCCAATGCCAAAAGTTGCGCCCCACCCAAAATCAGAATCGCGATGATTGTGGAGGCAAAGCCGGGCACAACAATACTGGCTGCGAAATACTGAACCATGTAGTACACACCAACCAAGAAGCCGCTTGTGGCTGTGATAAGCCCCAGGCCACTGACTACTTGAAGTGGGAGGAGTGAGAAATTTGTATAAAGGTTGAGCGCAAGCGCTAACAACTTACCCATCGAGTATCCCGACCGCCCTTCAACGCGAGCCCGATGCTCTACTTCAATTCCCCCGATTCGGTTGGTGCACCATGCCAACAGTCCATCAAGATAGGTGAAATTGAGGTCATAAAACATTACGCTATGCGCCAATTGGTGATGCATGATGCGAAATGGTGTTGGCGTGACCGGATTGCGGAAAACTGTACGGTAAAACTGCCACACGACGCGAGAACCCAGATTGCGCCACACCGAATGATTGCGGATGCTGGGACAACCGTAGACCAGATCGAGATGGTACCGTTCGATGTGCTCCAGCATCTTCGGTATTTCCTCCGGCGGGTTCTGAAGGTCGTCATCCATGGTCACGACATATTCTCCACGTGCCAGCGCCAGCCCGCACATCAAGGCATTGTGCTGGCCATAGTTGCGCATCAGCTGAATCAGTACCAGCTGTTCAGGGAAGCGCTCGCGCAGCTTCACCAGGACAGACCACGAGTCATCCGGGCTGCCGTCGTCCACGCAGAGGATTTCCAGGCTTTCGCCGCGTTCATCGAACACCTTCACCAGGCGCTCCACCAGCGCGGGCAGCGTCTCCGCGGAACGGTAGACGGGCACGACGATGGATACGTCAGGTTCGTGGTCGGGCATAAAGAGCGCCTGCGGCTTCGTTTTGGAGTGCGGCGCTTTCCCGCCGCTTTCGGTCTTTATTTCTTT
>JANNPR010000749.1:0-5281 GCA_031400345.1 Planctomycetota bacterium
GATATGCGGTTCCGATTTGAGGGCGGTAGGACCGATATCGGCGATGCCCGTTTTTTGAGGGACTTTTCGCCAACCCAGTAACCGTTGCCCCTGTTCCTCGATAATCCGCTCGAGAGCACGCTGGCAGAATTTCCTTTCGGTGGCGTCTTTCGGTAAGAATACCACGCCGGCACCGTATTGGCCCGCCGGCGGTAGGTCGGTTTTCAACTCGTCCTTGGCGATATTGGCAAGGAATTCGTGTGGAAGAGCTGTGAGAATTCCGGCCCCATCGCCCGTATTCGGTTCACAGCCACACGCCCCCCGATGTTTCATATTCACCAGAACCGTGTTCGCATCTTGGACGATTTGATGGCTGCGTTGCCCTTTAATATGTGCCACGAAGCCGACACCACAGCTATCCTTTTCGAACGCTGGGTCGTACAAGCCGCGCTTGGGGGGCAATCCAAATTGATCTTCATTCATACTGCACCGTAACAAGGCAAGAGAAACTGCTCGCGGCACCGACTAGTGTTAGGCACCTGCCGCGAGCCGTTTAGCAGTGGGTTTCCGGCTACGGCGATGCTTGCCGTTGACCGGTGCCTCCGAGGCACCGATTCGATCGGCCGAGTCGGAAGAATCCTCGCTCGCCGAAGGCGATTTCGCGGAACGGCCTTCGTTCAATTCGGCAACTCCAGGCTGTTCGCGCAGGAGTTGAATGAAACGACGCGCGGTCTTTCCCAATTCCTTTTCACGGGCATGAATAATTCCGATTGGACGAACCATGCGAATGCCAGTTAAAGGAATGGCTACCAATGTTTCCGCCTGAACCTCTCGTTCCACTGTCGGTCGTGGAAGCAAACTAATCCCAGCGTCGATTTCAATCGCACGCTTTAACGTCTCGATATTGTCAAACTCCATGACCACCTGCGCTTCGACATGACGAGCCGCCAGGGCCCGATCAATCTCGCGGCGAATCTCCAGGTGCGTGTCAAAACTCACCATATCTAAACCGCTAAGCTGTTCCAACCGAATCGCTCGAGACTTACTCAATGCGTGCCCCGGCGAGCAAACCAACACCATCTCCTCTTCACGCCACGGGATGGCTTTGACGGTTCGCGATGATTTTGGATAACTTACCAATCCGATATCGACTTGCGCCGACTCCACAAGTTCGTATACTCGATTAGGATGCTGATACTGCAGTTGGACGTTTGCTTTGGGATGCTTCGTCAGGAACTCGCGCACGAAGCGGCTCATGTGGCTCAGCCCGACCGAGTAGATCGAGGCCACCGAGACTCGGCCCGCTACTACTTGGTGCAGCGTCCGAACTTCCTCTTCCAATGCGTAATAACGCTGCACCAACTTACGGCAACCTTCGTAGTAAACTTCGCCCTCCTGAGTTAGCACAAAGGGTCGCTTCGAGCGATCCAACAACTTTACTTCCAGACGCTCTTCCAGGTGCTGAACCATCTGGCTGGCATTGGACTGCGAAATGCCATTCGCCTCAGCGGCGAGCGAGAAACTCTTCCGCCCCACCACATCGCAGAACACTTTGAGGGATTTAACGTGCATGTTCCGGACGGCTAAAATCAATATTTGGAATAACAGAGCGTTCTGGAATCACAATTACGGATTCTAGGTTATTCGTTGTGCGTTCGGCCGTCAATTCCCGCATTTCAAGATTATTTGGAAAACCTTGACAAGGTGGAGGGTGGAGGGGCACTACGGGTGAGAATCGTCCAATAAGCTCGTCGATTAAATCCGCAGCGACACGACCGGACTTGGACAGACCCATTACCTAGGATTTGAGCTGCAGCAGCTCCTTCAGTTTTTTCTGGAGATCGGCTCCACGAAGATTGATCGCGGCGACCTTGCCATCGCGGCCGACTAACACCGTAAATGGGATTGCGTAAACTCCGCACTTGGCGGCAAGGCTTTCGTCTTTGGGTTTTGGCGATTTCGGGTCGTAATTAATTACGTTCGGCCATGGCAGTTTCTGCAGAGCGAAAAACCGTTCAAGCTCCTGTGGCTGCTCGTCCACGCTGACACCAACTACTTCAAAACCTTGATCCTGATATTCGTTTAGCGTTTTCCGAATGTTCGGCATCTCTTGTAGGCAAGGGGCACACCACGTCGCCCAGAAGTCCACTAAAACAACTTTTCCAGCATATTTGGACCAGTCCAGCTGGGTGCCATCTAATTGGTTTCCCTCAACTACGAATTCCTTCCCGATCAGCCCCAGCCGCCGCCGAGCCATATTAATTGATTCGGTTGCACTCTTGGCCACATCGGGGTCTTCATGTTCTTTGAAGGTTTGTTCGATGAGATCCAAAAGTTTACTTGCCGCATCGTGTTGCTGGGCACCTTCCAACAGGTTGGCAGACTGCATGGCGATCTTCAGTGTTCGATCGCCAATTCCCTGTGCCTGAAGAACCGTCGCCATAGCTTCCAATAGACTCTCACTGGCACCGGGAATCCCCTTCACTGCTTGATCTAGCTTGCTTGGTACATCCAACTCGATCAGTTTGAATTGTTCGAGCATGCCGCGGGCTTGCGCGGAAAGTTCGGGATTGTGACTATCTTTAAACGTATTGGCGATCAGGACAAAGGCCTCCTTTGCCTCGGAATCCGCTCCTCCTTGAGCGAGCGCGTTGCTGGCCTGTGTGGCCAACATATAGGTCTGTTCGTCCTGCTCCCCACTCGTCAAAATGCCCTTCAGTTGAGCCAACAAATTCTTTGGATCGGTCCCTTTCCCGCCTCTCGCAAAGTCATCCACTTGTAGGCCAAACAGCATTTGTCGACCGAGCAATGCCATGGCTGCATCGGAATCTTTGGCGAGCCCCTGACAAAAAGTCTTAATCTGACGGGATACGTCGGGCGCGCCGAGCTGTTCCAAGTGAGCTAGAGATTCGATCAGTGACCTGGCCGCCGTTAACCGTGATTTGGAATCGGCCGCCTTAGCAGCCAGCACTTGGTCTGCAACTCCAATGCGTTGCGTGTGATTTTCCCGAAGTTCCGCGATCATTTCCTCGCGAGTCGTGCCCTGTGGTTTCCGTTGACCTAGCTCGGCAATCTGACGCAATAGTCGGGAAATAGCCGGATCTGTGGCGTCACCCTCAGATGGTTCGCCAGGGGCTGGGTCGTCTGGAGTAGCGTCGATGGTACTGCTGGCTTGCTTCCTTGGTGACTTGGCCCCAGCCGTCTTTGTCCCCGCCGTCTTTGCATTTGCCGTCTTTGACTTTGCCGCCTGGTCATTCTTGGGCGTCGGTGGGCTGGAAACCTTCCCCGTGCCGGCCGGTCTAGAAGCTCGCCCTAACCCCGGCGTCTCAGATTGAGCATTTCCCTTTCCGTTGGTCAGGTTCTGACCACCACTTCGTGAACCGTCACCCCCCGGTGAAATCGTAGAAGGTGCCGCATTGAACGGTAAAGACCGTGACGACGGGGAGCCGACGGGAGCGGGATCATCAGGACTGGCATCGGGACTCGATGACGGTTTCCGTTCGTCGGTGTCGACTTCGAATTTACTCGAGGCCGAAGTGATGACTTCGGTGTCCCTATTGCCGCACCCCAAAAACGCAGTGAACGCGACGGCGAGTGCAGACAGGCAAAGACGTGTCTTATAAATCACGAAAGACGACATCGAAATCCCCTTACAGGCCTGGTAGATGATGCAAATTCAGAAAGCATTGTAGGCAAATACCCGCACAAAGGCACCCCCAAAGCCATCCGGAAAACGCAACTCATGACATCGACAGACCAGGGTTTTCTACTTAATCTTAAAAGCTTGCTCTCAAAACCGTGGAGGCCCGCAATGGTACTCGGTGATTTTGGTATCGATGTTCTCCTCTGGACGGGTGGATGGCTATTGTTGTTATGGCTGCTCCAGGCTGTGCCGGTATTCTTGTATTGGAGGACGATGGGACGTCGCGACGACAAATCGCAGCACTCCCTAGCGAGCTGGCCCAGAATTGATATTTTTGTGCCGGTTCGAGCGGGTGGGCTCCATCTTCGATCGGCTTTAGAGCACCTATTATCGCTTGATTATCCGAACTTCCATGTTCGTGTTGTCGTGGATCACCCGACCGACGCCGCAAACTCTATGATCGAATCGATGCAGCTGCGCCAATACGACCCGCGTTTGAATGTCGAGTGGCTGGAAAATCGCGCTGCAAATCGAAGCTTGCTTTGCAGTAGCCTAGTTCAGTTCTACGAAAAACTGGACGATTCCTGCGACTTAATCGCGTTCTGCGGAGCCGACATGAACTTGCCGAAGCGGTTTCTACACGACCTGGCGGTTGCCATGCAGGCTCCGGAAATCGGCAGTACTTTGGGAAATCGATGGTACGTGCCGCAACCTCAGAATTGGGGATCGGTAGTTCGGTACACGTGGAATGCGGGAGCCGTCGTTCCGATGTGGGTGGCCCAAATTCCATGGGGAGGCGCTTGTGCTCTGCGTCCTGCAGATGTGCAACGGAGCGGCCTCATCGACGTGTGGAAGGCTGGAATGGTCGAAGACGCACCAATTAAATCCGCCATCGATAAGTTGGGAATGCAGTTGAAATTCGTACCCAATCTGCTCGTCGTCAGCCATGACACGATCACGTTAGCTGATTTTTTCGAGTTCCTTAAGCGACAGTTGCTGTGGACCCGGTTGTACTATCCCAACTGGGCAGCGGTCGTCATCAACGCCCTACTATTGAACTTGACCATGTTAATTCCCTGGGTCTTAGCCTGCGTCGCTATCTGGGAAAATGACTTACGGCTGGGGATTCTTTTCGCCGCCGCTGGTCTCAGTTATTGGTGTGGACTGGCCTTTCTTATTTGGCTTGTGGATCAAGCGGCCACCGGGGTCATTCGTGCTAATGGACAAAAAGTGTGCTCGAAAAGTTTCAGCTTATGGATGCGAATATTTGTAGTCATTCCAATTGGTCAGCTCGCGCATACCGCAGCCGTCGTGGCAAGTTGTTTTCTAAGGAAGGTGAGCTGGAGTGGGATTGAATACGAAATCCATGGCCCAAAGAACATCCGGCTGATTCGTTACATGCCAGCTAATCCTTCAACACCACCCGTTGCAGAAACCTTCCCGACGAACTGACCTGTCGGACTCGCGGCCTGAATATCCCCGGCTGAGCGGGAACCCATTTAAAGGAACACCAACCCGAAGCGCAAGCGAGGTCCGCGACCATTTTCTCGCTTGCGCTTCGGGTTGTTGCCGCATACTCAACAAATTATCGGCATTGATAATGGCTTTATCCGGCGACCCTGACACATACTGCTTGATTGGCGCGGGAGCAACTGGGTT
>JANNPR010000847.1:0-2286 GCA_031400345.1 Planctomycetota bacterium
TTTTAGGTTCCTTTGGAAGCGGCCGCTCACTCGATGTTGGCGAATCGTATGAAAGTGCTGTTTCGGTACGCATTCCGCAGAATCTATCCGGTGAATTCTTTTTGACTGTATTTGCGGACGCAGGCGATGGCGTTTTCGAGAATGCGTTCGATGTCAACCTGAATCCCGATCTGCCGAACGATCTGGATGGGAGCAATCTTCGGTCAACGCCGCTCACGGTGATTTACACGCCACCCGCTGATCTGGAGGTCACGGCCGTCGTCGCACCGGCTACTGCACGAGGTGGTGACGACGTCACGATCCAATGGACGGTTGCTAACAACGGTGCCAACGCCACAGACATGGAGAGCTGGGCCGACGCGATTTATCTCTCCACGGACGCAAACATCCACAACAACAGTGGCCAACATTGGCTGGTGTTTGCGGCACCCCATTCGGGAAAAATGCAGATTGGTCAGTCCTATACGGAGACCGCCACATTTACCCTGCCTCCTTCGGCGACAGGCAGTTATTTTGTTGTCGAGACGAACGCCGATCCAAGCCTGGCGGTAAACGATGAAGCCCTGTTCCTCAAACAAGTCGAAGACATCATTCGACGAGCGGAACAACGATTGGGAAAATCGCTCGTCGACGTCAAGCCGGGGGATCTTCGCGGTCTGAACAGCCGCGATATTCTCCAGATCCTCATCGGTGACCAACCGGCGCTGCGTACTGTTTTTGAAGGTCCATTTACGAGTAACAACAGCCGCGCAGCAGCCAGTTCGGTCAGCGATCGCCGGGCCGACCTGGTTACGACCAACGTCATTGCCGACAGCAATGCTTTTTCGGGCGAGCCAGTTCAAGTTGCCTGGACCGTTCGCAATTCCGGCACGGATTCAGTCTGGAGTGGAACGAATCGTTGGACCGACTACATTGTGCTATCCCCCGACCCGACCTTTATTCCGCACCGGGCTTCGCTCGTCGGTTCGCTTGTTCATGCACAGAATAGCGAATTTCGTGTAGGCGATTCGTACACAGCGAACGCAACCGTCATGTTGCCGGCCGGTTTAAAGGGAAAGTACTATCTTCACGTGCTTTCCGACCCGACGCTCACGCGTGATGGCTTTAATCTTGGGCCGATCGCGGCGGGTGTATTTCCGTCATGGCCCGATGCTTTTCGTCAACGCGTCTGGGAAATTCCCGACAAGACGAACAACTTGGCAACATCGAATCCAATTCAAGTAACGTTGCGTGAGCCGGACTTGGTAATAAGTGATTTGCATGTCGCCGCGGAGGTTGCTTCCGGAAGTGAGTTGCAAGTCGCGTTCCAAGTGAAAAATGAGGGAACGCGATCGACTCGCGTCGATCGTTGGTACGACCACGTGTTCATTTCGCTTGACAGCTCACTCGATTCGCATGATGAATGGATCGGCGGTTTCCGACATCAGGGAATTCTTGCGGTTGGCGATTCCTACACGGTAACGGGAACCGTCCGCATACCGGATAACATCCAGGGACCGTTCTTTCTATTGGCCGGAGCGGATTCTCCGTTTTCGGACGCCGGTTTTGATTTCCCTCGACTGCCGTATCCGAGCCAGCAACTCGCTCCCCATATTCGCGGGTATGGCGACCCGATGGGATTGGTTCGCGAGTTCGAGAAGGAAGGGAACAACCTCACCATTGCTGCATTTCAGGTCACCTCGGTAGCCGGCCCGGATCTGCAGGTTTCCCAAGTAAACATCAACGAGCGAATTCTGACTGGCGAAGATTTCACGGTTTCTTATCAGGTCACGAACGTGTCCGGACCCGTCCCCGAGCGGCAATCCGTTTGGTCGGACTATGTTTATTTGTCACGAGACCAGTTTCTCGATCCCCGCAGCGACCACTTAGTGGGTCAAGTGGAACATCACGGATCGCTAGCCAACAACCAGTCCTACGTTGCAACTCCGTCATTTCGAGTGCCCCGGGGACTGGTCGGAACGTATTACGCATTTGTCGTCACTGATGTTCAAGTCAACACCGACCGGCGCGGACGCGTGATTGAATCACTGGAGAGCAATAATTCGCGCGCTAGCAATGTTCCCATGTTGATCGAACTGCCGCCTCCTTCCGATTTGCAAGTCGATTCGATCCAGATTCCGACGGCGGGGCGCGTAGGCGAAAACATCCTGGTTCAATGGGGTGTTTCCAACCACGGCGATGTTCCCGCAACGGGTCGATGGGCCGACTCGGTCTACCTGTCGAGAGACGGTGTTTGGGATCTGGGTGACAGTCTCATCGGGCGTTACGAACCGGCCAAGGGCATCA
>JANNPR010000867.1:0-2160 GCA_031400345.1 Planctomycetota bacterium
TTTCCGAATTCCGTGAACAGAATGTGCTGCTCATCTTCTTCAACCCGCAATGCGGGTTCTGCACCAAGATGGCCGCCGACCTGGCCGACCTGCCGGTGGAAGGAGGCGACGGGCGGGCCGTACCGGTCGTGGTCACACGGCCAACGCATACTAAATCCTTGCGAGGCCAACAACTTGTGCGAGGTATTCAGGATTCCAGCCTGCCATTCGACGTCGCATGGCGATGCTTTCCTTGTCAGTTTGCTGCTTGAGTAGGCTGATGGCGAAGCGTTTGAGCCACGCCAAGTTGTCTGCTGCGTGGCGATCGCGTAGCCGACTATCGTCCTCGCGGAAGGTAACATCCAGGCACCAATGCAACGTGTTCTCAATTCCCCAGTGTCCACGAACTCGTTCTGCAAATCGTCGCACGCCCATCTTTGTTGAGCTGATGTAGTAGCGTACATCGCTGGTTTCCTTGTCCCCTTGCTGGCTGATACGTATTGCCACGCCGATGGTGTTGAGTCCCTTCCATTTGTCGCGTGTCGTCAGACTGTCCGGCGTTGGCATCTGATAATACGTAAGTGTATCCACACGACCGTGTGCTTTGACGACCTCTTCATGTTTTCGAGCAGGGACATCGGCGAAGTCGTTTTCCATGTGCGTGACGATGTAATCTTGAACCTCACGATGGAGTGTTTCTTGATTCCCTTTCAAAGCCAAGATGTAGTCGCCGCCTCCTTCGACCACTTTCTCCGCGATCTCTCGCTGGCACCCCGCAGCATCGATCGTAACTACCGCGTTGGTGACGTCAATCTGTTCCAGAAGCTCGGGAATGGCCGTGATTTCGTTGGATTTTTCCGCCGTCGCCAATTGGCCCAGGCTCATACCGCGACGCACTGACCAAGCACTCACCAGAAAAAGCGGTCCCAAATTACGACGCCGGTCGTGCGATCGACGAAGCGCCTTACCATCGATCGCAATGTGATCCTTTGCATCGTCCGACTCATCGTCCGCCTGGTCACTCAGCGTGGCAATCCACTGTTGAAAACAACTTTGAAATGCCTGAGGCTTCAACGCGGCAAGAAGTCGGCCAAATGTATCGTGCGATGGAATTCCAAAAGGAAGTTTCAAATAACGCGCAAGCCATATACCATTGGCACTGGCCCAGATCCCGATCGCCTTCGGTCCGTCGGCACCAGCGATCACCGCGAGCACGCATATAACAATTAAGTCTCCTAACAGATGACGTCGATTGACGGTGCTACGCGGGTCTTCCAACTCCTTGAAGTATTCGAGAATCGAAACGACATCGTCCGCATCGACCTTACGCATCTTTTGCTCTCCGTGAAAGTGATTAAGTAAACCACAGTCGAGAACAAAAGATTTACCATGAATGAAATTATCGCGCTACCCCAGATCGCCTAAAGTGCGCGTCGGCCCTGGCCTGGAACCTCGACGACGCTGACTGGCACCCAACGAGGCGCAAAACAAGGGAACTTACAGTGCGGTTGCCTTGCGAAACGAGCACAATATAACTCGTTAGGCAATTCCGCACGTGGCGCGCTACTTCAGCAACGAATGGCGCCTGTGCGAAGTGGTGAGTGAAATACAGCGACGGATCAGCGACAACACGCATTTGGGGCCAACCGACATTTGTTTGAAATCCGAAAAGGCAAAAGGGGTCAGGACTCATTGTTGTGCTTTGTGGGAAAACTATCCCTGCCTCCCTTTTTCAAAAGGGAGGCAGGGATGAATGGCATACGCGGCGCGCTGTTAATTTCGGTGGGCGATCGAGCTTTGCAGCCTTCGGACCAAGAGATCTTCAGTCCAAATTCGTGCGCGACGTGCAAGAAAAGTGCGAGAAGAAAAGATATAAGACAGGCGTCATTTCGAGAAAAGTCACGCAGCGGAGGTAGTCCACAGCACGAAATATGAGCCAGGCTCCAATTCGTCGCAGAATGGGAAAACTACGCATGCTGCAGAGATTCTTCCCAAATTGCCCCTTCTGCGCCCAGTCGGAGCCCGTCTGATTTTGCGGATCCGTCGGCATTTTGAATCGTAAGTATCCTCAAGTGATCAGAAAGACGCTGAAACGTGCGATCGACTGTGGTGGTGCACCCGGCACTCTGGAAATGGTCAACATACCCCGGCTACCTGGATCCCGGCCGACGTGTACCCTGG
>JANNPR010000876.1:0-5465 GCA_031400345.1 Planctomycetota bacterium
CATCCTGCATGACCGTCGAAGATCCAGAATTTCAGACGATCAAGCTGATCTGTCGCCTGGTTCGCGAGGCCGGTGATCGTGCTCAAATTGTCGGGCTGGACACGATCGCTGCCGCCAGTATGAATGCTTGATAGACTGAGATTAATTGATAGTCGGAAGTTTGAATGACCGGTCTATATGCATTTTGCTACGATCACAACCATTACGACATCGACTCATAGCCAGCTGAATTGTCATGCCATACGACGAATACGAAAATCCGCTTATTAGCCGATACGCTTCTTCCGAAATGAGCCGCCTATGGGGCGCTCAGCGCAAATTCACAACGTGGCGGCGATTGTGGGTCGCATTAGCCGAAGCCGAACGTGAGCTTGGTTTGCCGATTACAGAGGAACAAATTGCCGAACTACGAACCCATGTCGACGATATCGATTTTGATGCAGCGATACGATACGAACGCCGACTGCGTCACGACGTGATGGCACATATTCACGCCTACGGAGACGCCTGCCCAAATGCTCGGCCAATCATTCATCTAGGAGCAACTAGCTGCTACGTAACCGACAACACGGATCTGTTGTTGATGCGAGAAGGCCTCCAATTGATCCGCGATCGCCTGGTCTCGGTGATCGATCAGCTCGGCACCTTCGCGAAACGTCATCGGGACCTGCCATGCTTGGCTTTCACCCACATGCAACCGGCACAGCCAACCACTGTAGGGAAACGGGCTTGTCTCTGGGCTTACGATCTGGCGTTGGACGTCGCTGAAATTGAACACCGCTTGCGATCCTTCAAGGCTCGCGGAGTCAAAGGCACGACCGGAACTCAAGCGAGTTTCATGAAGCTGTTCGACGGCGACGATGCTAAGGTTCGACAGCTGGATGCACTCGTCGCAATAAAAATGGGCTTTGAGGAGACGCATACGGTCACGGGGCAGACGTATTCCCGGAAAATCGATTCCCAAATCATGGACGTGTTATCGGGTATTGCCCAAAGCGCTCACAAAGCAGCTACGGACTTGCGATTGCTGGCAAGCCTCAAGGAAATCGAAGAGCCGTTCGAGGAAGAACAAATCGGGTCTTCCGCGATGGCCTACAAACGCAATCCGATGCGAGCTGAACGAATCTGTTCGCTGGCGAGGTTCGTTATCAGTTTGCAGTCAAGTACGGCAAACACCATGGCGGTGCAGTGGATGGAACGAACTTTGGACGACAGCGCCAATCGCCGATTGGTAATTCCACAGGCCTTTCTAGCCACCGACGCCTTATTAATTCTTCTACAGAATATCTCCTCGGGCTTGGTCGTGTATCCTCAATCCATTGCCCGAAACTTGCGCCAGGAACTTCCTTTCATGGCAACGGAGAATATCCTGATGGCCGCTGTGGCAGCGGGTGGCGACCGACAAACTTTGCATGAACGCATTCGGCAACATAGTCAGGCGGCCGCGGCCGTTGTGAAACAGGAAGGGAAGCCCAATGATTTAATCGAGCGGCTGACGAACGACGAAACTTTTCAACGGGTGAACTTGGCTGAAGTTGTTGATCCCTCTCAGTTCACGGGGCGAGCCCCTCAGCAGGTTGACGAGTTTATCGCCGAAGTGGTCCAGCCTTTGCGACAAAGCTATCCCAACGCCTGTAATCTGACCGGCGAAGTCAAAGTGTAGACGTTACTTCGTGGTTTTTTCCTGGGTGGGCGTTCCGACACGTCGGTCGGGACGTTCGCCACGATCATTTTGTCCGCGCTTTGTCAGAATCGGAACCCTAACCCCACGATTGCCTAATTACGATTGGAAAAGCAATGAATCCCACTGGCTCTAACCCCACGCCGCCTCAACAGGTTTATTACGCACCGCCGCAAATTGTCATGCAGCAACGCGGCATTTTCCAACGATTCGTAGGTTGGCTGGGCTGGGTTGCGTTCATGGTATGTGCCGTAATCTTGATGAGTTGGTACGTCGGATACCGTGAGTATTTCAATAACACCGGCGCTATTCGCGAACGGTACCATTCGGGAAAAGAAGCCTTTGGTACCGACAAAGTTGCGATCATCACAATAAAAGGGGTGTTGATGAGCGGCGAGGGGTACATAAGACATCAGATTGATCAAGTGCGCAAGGACAAAACGGTCAAGGCGGTGGTTGTGCGCGTCGATTCACCCGGCGGTACGGTGACTGCATCGGACTACGTCTATCATCACCTGAATCAACTGCGAATCGAGCGGAAGATTCCAGTTGTTGTCAGCATGGGAAGTGTGGCAGCCAGTGGTGGGTACTACGTCTCAATGGCCGTCGGGGACCAGGAGCGATCGATTTATGCCGAACCGACGTCCACTACCGGCTCCATCGGTGTCATGATTCCACATTACGACCTTAGCGGATTGTTGCAGAAATTAGATGTCAAGGACGATTCGATTGCGACACATCCTCGCAAATTGATGCTGAGCATGACCAAGCCGATTCCTGATGAGCATCGAGCGCTGATTGCCGAGCATCTCAACGAATCGTTGACTCGGTTCAAAGACATCATCAAAGCTGGACGGCCGGCGTTTCAACAGGATCCAAGCAAGTTAGATGAACTGGCCACGGGCGAAGTGTTCACGGCAAATCAAGCCAAGAAGCATGGCTTAATCGACGAGATCGGATTCCTGGAAGAAGTTATAGAACGAGCCTGCGAGATGGCCGGCGTATCTCCGGACGAAATCCGAGTCGTGACCTTCGACGCGCCGACTTCACTGTTGGATTTCGGAGGATTCGTAAAAGCGTCCCGCTCGCCGGACCTATCGGCATTGCTCGATCTGGGTACTCCCCGCGCCTACTATTTGGCGAGCTTTTTTCCGGCATTGGTTACGGCGTATGAAGGTGAGTAGAGGCCGGGTTCTGAAAGTTTGTCGAGTCCTGGTCATTGAAGCTCAAAACGCAAGTTCTAGTATTGCGCGTTTCAAAGGCCAAAGTGTGCCACTGGCAGCCGCCGGAGTTGATTACGTTCACGAGCTAAGCGTGTTCGGCGGCAAGCCAGTGCATGAATCCGAATAACGTCGGCGATAAGAGAAGGTTAGTAGAACCGTTTTTTGGGATCCACCCGAATTCAGATCGTTAACAGCTCCAGCACTGGCTCGCCGCCGAAAGATCTATTGCCCGTAAGCCGAGCCAACTCCGGCGGCTGCCAGTGGCACACTTCGGAGTGGATCGCACACGCGACTCATTCCCGAGTCGGTCGCCAAGCTTCTCCGTACATTCGCTTGCGGTAGATTACGAGACTGTGCGCTGCATGATATAGCGCTCCGCATTCAATGGAAACGTCCTTCGTCTTAACGAATAGAGTGCACAATTTCTCTGCCGCACGTTTCACCCAAGGCTGCTTAAATTCTTGGTCGGTGGCGGCTAACACGACAAATTCTAGGGTGTGACCGGTTGTGCCGAGTGCTTGGGCCAGATCAGGGGAATGGCCTGGTCGAGAAAAGTAATTCGACGACAGCGTACCATCGGGATTCTGCCATTCACGTGCTGTTTTTAGGGCTTGCTGGATCTTATCATCCGCCTTCTTCCATGCACCGTCCAGTTTGCCACCTTGGTCTAGATGTCGATTAAGTGCCAAGGTCAGCCCAACTAGGCGATGGGAACCGCCGCAGGCGCTGGCACTGAGATCATGATCCGCTTCAATATCCATCAATTGAGCGATCGTCCATGTCTTTCCATCGGAAGCCGTCCATTCGTAATCCGTGGGATGGTACGCAGTGAGGGCCATCAGCGTCCATGAGTATTCCCGTTCGGGATTTCGTGGCACATCCCATTCAATTTGATAGAGATAGTCCTGCACAGTAAACACGTCGGAGCCGACCTTAATCTCATCGTCGGGTTGCAACCCGCAATCGGACAAATAACCTAGCCACTGGTCCGGGTGTCCTTGCCCCTCCTTACTTCCCTGTTCCACGATCGCTCTCAGGCCCCGCCGACCAACATTCTCAAACTTGTCTCCCGGTTCGAAGCTCCATCCCTTCATTCGCCCGCCGTTCATGAGGTACTCGATGACCGGCACGACCTCGCCCGTCTCTCGTTCGACCGTGAAATCGTGCTTGAACGCCAGCGTGCCATGCACGATCTGCCAAGCGTGATTGACACGCAAGTTCAAGCGTCGCTGAAAAGTAATATCCAGTGCCCGATCGATCTGTGTCTTCAGCTCGTCATCGCTCGACAACTCGGCCAAGGACGGCGTCGAGCCGGTGGTGTTTGAAACCGAGGGTGTCGGAGTGCAACCTAGATTCAACAGCCACAAGAACGCGAAGCAGGTTAATAACCAACAGTGTGGTCTTGGCGATACAAACATTCCCAGATAACCCTTCCGAACCACGAATTGAAAGAAACTACGTATCGCCTCGGCGAAACCGATCCACAAGCCAAAACCGCGTCGAACACTACCCTACGGCGGGCGCGATAATCCAGAATAAGCACTCGAAGTGGCTTGTCAAAGACGTGGTCACCGCTCGGCCAATGTCCACAGGGCCTTTGCCGGGAGCTTAGATCCCATATAAAATGAAACCAACGCTCCATATGGGGCCGACCAATACACTCAGAGATGGGGCCAAAGCTATGAATCCCGCCGATATCAAGATTACCGCCACTCCCGTTACACAAGCGTCTTGCCGCTTTACGGTGGAGCGGCCTATCTACAACGAGGCCTCGTTCTATTTCGGTAAAAAAGAGATAGCCCAGAAATCACCGATAGCAAAGCGCATCTTCGATATCGAGGGGGTCACATCCATATTGATCTCTCACAACGAGATTACTGTGAATAAGGGTGGATTGGCCGAGTGGCAGGTAATCGGAAAACAAATTGGCGCCGCAATCCGCGAGCACATCTCGTCTGGCGAGCCCGCCGTTGGAGATGAGCTGCGGCTGACGATTCCATCAGCTGAAGAGATTCGATCCCGGATCGAGGAAATTCTCGATAATGACATCAATCCGGCAGTAGCGTCCCATGGAGGTGTCGTGCGACTGGTCGAAGTTCGCAATAACGACGTCTTCATTCAAATGGGAGGCGGTTGCCAAGGCTGTTCTTCGGCGAACCAGACACTGAAGCAAGGAGTGGAAGTCGCCATCCGGAACGCCATTCCAGGAGTGGGCGCGATCCTCGACACCACGGACCACGCCGCTGGCCGGAATCCCTATTACGCCGGAGCTAAAGCGTAAGTCGTCAGACAGTCACTTAGGGACCACGTCCGGCTTTCAAGGTCGAGATAACCAACGCGTGAATTTTCGGCGCTAACGGCCCAGTGCCGAAGAACCTCTTGTCGCACCAGCCGATTGCGTCAACAGACATCAATCGTATTAGACAGTTGCATGCCATCCACGACCGCTCGGACAGCTTCCTGGGCGAGTTGCTTCAGGTAATACGAATTTACGCGTCCTGAAAGTAGTAGCAAGTCGCCGTCTTGTTCCACACGCAAATCACGTAGTCCGTAGATGGGAC
>JANNPR010000908.1:0-2066 GCA_031400345.1 Planctomycetota bacterium
GCCTGAGTGCCGAAGTCCTCCGGAGTGCTTACCAAACCGTTGCCGAAGTATGTCTGCCAAATCCGATTCGCAACCACACGAGCCGTCGTCGACGATCGACGATCGACGAGCCATCGGGCGAACGTGAGTCGCGAAGGTGGCGCGGATTCATCCGCTAGCGGATGCAAGAACGACGGCACGCCTGCCGCCACGGGTTTTGTTGGCTTTAAGAAATCGCCACGTTGCAATATCCGGGTGTCGCGAAGATCGTCGCGAGAGGTCAAGGTGAGCGTAGTTGCCCCCGCTGGCCACTGTTGCCAAAGCGATTCGATCTTCTGATTAGCATCCTTCCATTCAGGAAGGGTCGTGCCCCAGTAAGTAAACAACTCCGAGAGCTGCGCTGATGTGCGTTGTTCTCGTGGTATCGCCAAGATTTCCCGAACTCGCTTTGGTAACGAATCGGCCACAGCATCCTTCGTCCCGCAAATCGACAGGCGAAAACGGCCCAAGTTGTGATTCATGTTGTCATCACTGTTCCAGCCACCGTGCATCTGGACTAACTGGAATGACAACACCGTTCCGTTAGGAAATGCGGCATTCTCGCTGGTCGTGAAGACTGCTTTGCGGTCCTGATTTCGGCGTCCGGGTCCGGCATCAATGCCCCACGCCGTGTCATCCTTACCGTCTATGGCAAAACTGACCGGTCCCGTGACGCGACGTTTATTTGTCTTGTCGTCGTAATTGGATTCGAGAGGCATTTCGGCATTACCATAATCAGCGCTGGCCTTTTCGATTTTAATCGACTTCTTTTGCGTTGCGTCTTTCGCGTCAGACGCTTCCACTTTGAACTCGGAAAGTGCACAGGTTCCTTTGAAGGAGCGGCCGGGACCACCGGCCGGTAAATTTGGATCGGTCAACAACTCCAAACGGAATCCGTGAATCTCCTTTAGGTCCGTAGCCGCGCGAAACGTTGCCGTGAATTTGGTAGGCGCGTAGCCTTGTGCTAACAGCGACTGATCGTTGTTGGGGGTGTAGCGTTGACTATTCTCGCCAACATGCGAGAGCTCTTGCACAATCCATTGTGGTTGGTCCTGACACACTGCCTGTTCCCAGGCCGTGAGTTTTTCTTGCCAACCTGCTGATGTGTGTTGCAAGTCGTCTTCGATGTCTCTTATCTGTCGACGGAGATTGGCAATCTGCATTTGTTCGTCGGCTGAGTAGACAACTCGTTGTGACTCGTGGTCGTTGTTCAGATAGGCGAACATGCGGTAGTACTCTTCCTGCGTCAACGGATCGTACTTATGCGTGTGGCATTGCGCGCATTGAATCGTCAAACCCAAAACGCTTTTGCCGATGGCGTCCATGCGGTCGAACATGGCGTCCATACGGAACTGCTCCGGATCGATGCCACCTTCTTCGTTGAGCATGGAGTTACGCAAAAAACCCGTGGCAACGATCTGGTCTTGCGTGGCGCCAGGCAGTAAATCGCCGGCCAATTGCTCAATAATGAATTGGTCGTATGGCAAATCTCGATTGAATGCATTGACCACCCAGTCCCGGTAGAACCAGATGGGACGGGACTTGTCCTTCTCGTATCCGTCGGAGTCCGCATATCGGGCTGCGTCGAGCCAATGTCTTCCCCAGCGTTCTCCATAATGCGGCGACTTCAGTAAGCGTTCGACCAAGTCCTCGTAGGCGCGCGGGCTATTATCCGCCATGAACGTGTCGACTTCCGGCGGCGAGGGCGGAAGGCCGATCAGGTCTAGATAAAGCCGTCGACAGAGCGTGACTTTTTCGGCTTCTGGTGATGGTTTTAAGCCGTCCGTCTTCAGACGTGCCAGAATGAACGCATCCACCGCGTTACGTTCTTGAGTACCCTCATTGATGTTCGGAACCTGGGGCCGACTCGGGGGCTTGAATGCCCAATGATCTCGGGCTGCTGCATTCAAATCGACGGAAGCGCTGTCTGGCCAGTCGGCGCCTTGCTCGATCCAGGCCCGGATCAGTCCCACCTGTTCCTTAGTCAATAAATCTCCCTCCGGCGGCATTCGGATGTCGGGATCGATGCCCGCAACATACTTCAACAA
>JANNPR010000740.1:0-12449 GCA_031400345.1 Planctomycetota bacterium
TCGGTCGGATCCACCGCGGTCCCACTTAGGCTAACAAATCAGGTACGACTTGAGCGCCCGTGACTAAGGCATCGGTTAGGGAATCGTCGCGACCTTCATGTGGATAGGTCAGCAGCTCGTGATCCAGACCTAATGCGTGCAACAGCGTGGCGTGCAAGTTATGAACACCCACGACATTTTCCACAGATCGATATCCAAACTCATCCGTTGCGCCGTGCACATATCCCTGCTTAAATCCGCCCCCGGCGATCCATAGCGAGAAGGCATGTCGATTGTGATCTCTGCCGTCAGGACCCTGCGAAACCGGCAAGCGGCCGAATTCGCCAGCCCAAATCACAATCGTCTGGTCCAGTAGTCCCCGGCGCTTCAGGTCGGTAACCAGTGCGGCGCTCGGTTGATCCATCCGTGCACACAGTCCTTTCAGACTTTCGGCATTTTTACTGTGTGTATCCCATGGTTGTGAATTCAAATACACGCTGACAAAACGCACACCTTGCTCGACCAATCGTCGCGCTAACAGGCAGCGGCGCCCATAGTCGGCGGTAACGTCATGATCTAAGCCGTAAAGTCTTTTCGTTTCTTCGGTTTCTTGAGAAAGATCCAAAATCTGGGGAACCGCCACCTGCATTCGGGCAGCCAATTCGAAGTTGCTAATGCGGGCGGCTAATTCCGGATGGTTTCCGAAGCGATCGAGATGCAAACCATTCAGACGCTGCAGGAAGCTCAATTGATTTCGCCGCGCCAAGGTGGGCACGTCGGACGGCAATTCCAAGTTTAGAACCGGGCTACCACTGGCGCGAAATTGGGTCCCTTGATGAACGGCCGGAAGAAATCCCGCGGACCAATTGTTGACGCCATCAATGGGCAGGCCAGCCGGATCGGTCAGAACGACAAACGCCGGAAGGTCATCGCGTTCGGTCCCCAGCCCGTAGACGACCCACGATCCCCACGCTGCCTTTGGGATCACGGCGCTTCCGCTGTGAATCAATCGCAATGCCTGCTCATGGTCGACTGATTCGGTAGTCATCGAACGAATAAGCGTGATATCATCGGCAACGCCGCCTGTATGCGGGAGCAGCTCAGCCAGTTCCATTCCGCACGCTCCGTATTTCTGAAAGCGAAATGGGGACGCTAAGAGGTTGCGAACCTGAGTATGGAAGTGTGCTTCGAGTTCGCCCGGATAGGGCTCACCTTGGCGCTTGCTGAGTTCCGGCTTGGGATCGAACAAATCCATCTGGCTGGGGCCGCCATTTTGGAACAGAAGAATCACCGACTTGGCAGTGGGCCGATGTTGGGGTATTCGCGGAGTCAAAGGTCGTGGGGAGGTAATATCCGCCCGAGCTGTCGACCGTCTTAAGAGGTGCGACAGAGCTAAAAGCCCAATTCCGCCTCCGGCCAAGTTCAAAAAGCCACGGCGATTTATGGCAAACGCCGAGTTAAATTTCCGTTCCATTTCTCTTTATTCCACATATATAAAAGCATTGCTCGCCAGCAGCATTTGGCAGAAATCATTCCAAGTGCGGATTTCCGTCTCAAGACCATAAGTGCCTCGCTGTTGACTCAGAAAATCCGAACTCGCCGACAGCTCGCTCGATGTCGGCGGTCGAGAAATCGTCATTTGGAAGGCGGACATGATCCGCTGCGCATCATCCGTGGCTGCTGAGCGTATTCGTTTTGATAGAGCTTCCGCTCTTTTCCTGACCCAGTCGGAATTGAGCAAAGCCAGTGACTGTAGCGGAACCGTGGAGACGTTTCGTTGTGTACAAGTGGTCACGATTGGAGGCGAATCGAACACCTCCAGAAGCGACTCAACCTGGCTACGACGTTGTTGCAAATAGATAGCCCGTCGTCGCGACTGAGTGTGCCCTTCATCGACCGTCACGCCCCCATCGGGATTTCGCTGCGTCGGCGTATAGGGGCCGTACATGCTATCCTCAAGCTCTCCGGCAGCCAGTAACATTGCGTCCCGCAATGCTTCGGCGTCAAGACGTCTAATTGGAAAACGCCACAACAGCCGGTTGTCAGGATCATGTTGCTGTCCCGACGCAAG
The DNA here is from genome assembly GCA_031400345.1 of Planctomycetota bacterium. GTDB lineage: Bacteria > Planctomycetota > Planctomycetia > Pirellulales > Pirellulaceae > JANNPR01. Next base: position 2,051 of record JANNPR010000740.1, read on the forward strand.
GCGGACCTTTTCTGGCTGGCTGGTCTGCTGAAACACGGACGAAAACAGGATCTGGCGGTGCAGCGATTTCACGCTCCACTCGGACTCGCTAAGTGTCATAGCAAGGTGTTCCAACAATTCTGGGTGAGTTGGTTTGCTACCGGAAACTCCAAAGTTTCCCGTGGAAGCCACAATCCCAGTCTCGAAGTGATTTTGCCAGATTCGGTTGGCCATCACCCGCGCCAGCAGCGCAGCGCCCCGTGAATGGCTCGCAGTTAATCGGTCGGCGAAGGCCAACCTGCGGCCCGACGTGTGGGGAAGATTCTTTAAAAGAAATTGTGGTTGCTGCGATGCAGAGTCTTCGAAAATGCTCAGACTCGCGGGTAGAACTTTGTCCTGTGGGCTCTTGTAATTCCCGCGGTCTAAAACAAACAGGTTGGGGACGGGACGAACAAGGTCGCTCGTAAAAGCAAGCTTCCCTGGCTTCTCGGTTCGTTGCGAGCTGGCTGCTTTGATATCGCGCGCTAAAGAATCCTGGCGGCTGACAACCTGCTGGCTAAATTCCTCGGCTTCCGCGGAACGCTCAACCGTGGGACCTTCCACCGACACGTTGTCGACGATGAAACTGCGCCCGCAGCAATATTCAAACCCAAACGCCCCATCAGGCAAGTCGATTGATTTAAGCATTAAGTGTTTGCCGTCTGGTACTGAATCCACAAGATGTTCCAAACGGAATTGATCATCGCCTGTGTTGCTGATCCGGACTCCGAAATTATGACCAGGCTTATATTCAAAAGCCCCGACTGTACCCATCGACGTCGAGTCACTTCCGGGATAATCCGTATGGACGGCGGCACCACCGGCTGGGTTGCCGTCGATCAGGATGTTACCCGACTGCACCGCGCTATTGTCGTTGAAATCGTGAAGAGCCACGCAGAAAGCGATGCGGTCCGCGGGCTTCCCGGCCGGGTCGGCTTTATTGTCGATCAAATCGAAGGTCGCCTGAATCCAGTCACCTTTGCGGTCTGGAGTCCAGTCGAAAACCTGCCGAGTCGCCAGCCAGCGGTCGCCTGTGTCCCCGCTTTCGAGAACGACCAACAGCCCGTCACGAATGAATGCGGCGGGCGCCACAGAACTTCCGATCGACACCGGAGGAGAGCCAGCTGGACTATCGTCACCCGGCACCGCGTTGCACCAAGTGTTATCGAGCGGCGCCTGAGAGTTATCAAAGTCTGCCGAATACAGCAACATACCGGGTGGCTGAACCTGTTTCCTCCAGAGGGTAAATTCTCGACGTATGGCTGCGATCCGCTGATCAATTCGTGCTTCGTTGTCTCGCCAAGCGTCCCATTCAGGTTGCGCCGCCAGATATGCAAAGCGGTCCTTTGGTTTGATCCAATGGTCGGCGTGAAAGGCCGGGAATGCCGGATAGAACACCGCTTGCAACTGGTAGTATTCTTGATGCTGGATGGGCTCGAACTTGTGTGAATGGCACCGGGCACACTGAATCGTGAGTCCCAACAACGAGTTCATCGTGATTTGCAAACAGCCTTCCAGTGCCGTCGCCCTGTCGATAGTCTGTTCATCAGGATTTCCATCGCTTTCGCTAGTCCCGTCCTGAGCATTGCGTAAGAAGTGAGTCGCAATCAACAATTCTCGAATTCGTTCGACCGATGCCGAAGCGTTGTCATTCGGCAGTTGAACTTCACCCCCTCCAGCCGGTGCTGGCACACCAGCGATTTCATCGCCCGCCAACTGTTCTCGCACGAACTCGTCAAATGGCTTGTCGTTGTTGAACGACCGAATCACGTAATCTCGGAATTGATAAGCCAATGGCCGATCTGAGTCGGCGTTGAAGTAGCCGTTGGAATCCGAGTATCCCACCACATCCAACCAGTACTTGCCCCATCGTTCACCATAACGTGGCGATGACAACAGACGATCTACCAGACGGTCGAAAGCATCTTCTCGAGAATCGTTGGTGAAGACCTCATACTCGACCGGCGACGGTTGCAAACCAGTCATAGCAAATGTCACTCGACGCACCAGTTCTGTTTTCGATGCCGCACGCGAAAGACAAAGATGATTGGATTTCAGTTGCCGTATGATAAAGCCATCGATTGCCGTTTGACTCTGCCCATGGAAGTCCACTTCGGAACGCGAGCTATGTCCGAAAGGTCGAAATGACCAATGCAGTCGCGGGTCGGCTGGCGAACCGCCGATCGCAAAAGAGGGGACCAATAGCCAAAGAGTAACTGTTGCTATCAGGTAGCCGCCTGAACATTGTCCACGCCGCTCTATTCTCGTGGCTACTTTCGATTTTGACATTGGGCAACCTGAAAATGCGGCGACACACCGAATGAACTTCATACGCTAACCAGAATTCACAAACCACAAGATAACGTCAAATCGTCAACTATCACACAACGGCGATCATTGCATTACAATAGAGACTCGTCGGGATATCGCGGCTTGTCCGCCAAGGCAAGGGGAACGATTCGGTGGTACCGACCAACGAACGACACACACGAGATCTGATTTATGAGCATTCTACGCGTCAGACATGATCGCTTTTATATCACAGTCACTCTCTTACTTCACATTGTGACAGTTCGAGCGACATGGGCTGCCCCGGCGATAGCGCCCGACTATGTAACTAAGGTTGCGCCTATTTTTAAGAAATATTGCGTCTCCTGCCACAACGGTCAGGATCGCGAAGGAAAGTTGTCATTAGAATCGTTTACCGATTTGGAAAAAGGTGGGGAACACGGGCCGGCGATATTGCCGGGCCAAGCAGATTCCAGCCGCCTATTGCGCCTGTTGACTGGAACCGCTGAGCCTAAAATGCCACCGGAAGGCAACGAGTCACCCAATGCCGACGAAACTGCCCTGTTGCGAAGCTGGATCGAAGGCGGCGCTAAGGGACCGGACGGGGTTGAGCCCGACCGACGAATGTTGATCGTTCCTAAGATCACACCAACGGTCGAATCGAAATCGATAACTTCGTTGGCTTATTCCGTGGATGGAAAACAGTTGGCGATTGGACGTTTCGGACGAGTGGAGATTCGCGAGGCCGATTCGTCCGTGATAACTCGGACATTCGACTCTCTTCCCGGCAAAGTGAATTCCCTACATTACTCGCAGGATGGCCGCATGCTAGTTGCGGCATCCGGGGTCGCAGGTTTGTTTGGCTATGCGGTTATTTGGGACGCCGTCACCGGGGAAAAAATACGAGAATTCTCGGGGCATCGCGATGCCATGATCGATGCCGAATTAAGTCCGGACGGTTCATTGCTGGCAACATGCAGCTACGATCGAAAAGTAATTCTGTGGAAGGTCTCCAACGGCGAAATCGCCCAATCGATCGAGGGTCACAATGACGCTGTTTACGACGTTGCCTTCCATCCTCAAGGACAGGTTTTAGCCAGCGCCGCGGGCGACAAAACGGTCAAGTTGTGGCACGTTCAAACAGGCGTTCGCTTGGATACCCTCGGCCAACCCCAGGGTGAGCAGTTTTCCGTTTTATTTAGTCCCGATGGGCAGTTCGTATTGGCAGGCGGAGCCGATAATCGGATTCGAGTCTGGCGGCTATTGTCGTTCGATAAGCCAAGGATTAACCCGCTGGTGTATGCTCGGTTCGGTCATGAAGGACCGGTTCTGAGGCTGGCATTTTCAGCCGATGGATCTCGCTTAATTTCGGTTGCCCAAGACCATTCATTGAAGTTATGGGAAACGAAGAAGTTTACGGAAATTAAATTGTTAGAGCGACAGCCAGATGATGTGGTGGCTGTGGCCGCGCGGCCGAATTCGTCCGTTTTTAGCGTTGGTCGGCTGGATGGAACCCTTGCGAGCTACCATTCGGCTCAGCCAGCCTCCCTTACCGAGAATCTTCCCAAACCCGATGCGTCTGCCGTTGCAACGTCCGTGGCGGTCGCTAGTTCGATGAGCGAAATCAGCGAACTGGAACCCAACAACACCAACCAAGAAGCCAATCCGATTGCACTTCCCGCCAAGGTTCGCGGAATCATCAACGCCCTACCTGGTACGCAGAAAAAAGACATCGATCTCTATCGGTTCTCCTCCAAAAAAGGACAAGAATGGCTAATGGAAGTCGCCGCAGCCAGGCAAAAATCTCCTTTAGACTCGCGCATCGAAGTTCTCGATATTCAAGAGCGGCCGATCGAGCGTGTCGTGCTCCAGGCGGTTCGTGATTCGTACTTCACATTCCGAGGCAAGGATTCGGACACCAGCGACGATTTTCGCGTGCATAACTGGGAAGAGATGGAGCTAAACGATTATCTCTATGCCGATGGGGAAGTCGTCAAACTATGGCTGTATCCACGTGGTCCCGATTCCGGGTTCAAAGTTTATCCGGGGGCTGGCAAGCGGTGGACCTACTTCGACACAACGCCAGTTACACATGCTGTCTTTGCGCCCTGTTATATCGTTGAGCCTCATGCACCCGGCACGACGCTCATTCCCAACGGTCTACCCGTGTTCCCGTTGTATTACGAGAACGACGATGACTCCATGCGACAGTTGGGAAGCGACTCGCGATTGACCTTCGTTGCGCCAGTCGACGGTGATTTTCTGGTCCGCGTTACGGACGCCCGCGGATTTGATGGCGAAGCGTTTACGTACGAGTTAACTGTACGAGCCAGACAGCCGGATTTTCGCGTGAAGGTCGCGGGCGAGAACCCTGTTGTCAATGCAGGAAGTGGCAAAGAGTTTTCCGTAAGCGTCGAACGGATTGACGGATTTGACGGACCGGTAAACATCCATATCGAAGGACTTCCGACTGGCTTTCATGCGACATCTCCTTTGGTCATTGAAGCAGGCCAGACAACGGCGCTGGGGTCGATCAACGCCGATGCAACGGCCGCTCAGCCTACCGCCGAGAATTCGAAGATTTCCCAGTTAACGGCTTCCGCAGTGATCGCGGGCCAAACCGTGACGCGTGAGGCGATGGCGCTGGGTGAGATTAAACTCGCCGAAAAGCCCAAACTCTTAATCACCTTGCATGGTTCTGCCGAGCATTCCGAGGCAGTCGTGTCGGATCCGAACTCACCTCCTACACCCGATAAGCCACTGGAATTGACCATTGCCCCTGGTGAAACGATTTCAGCCGTGGTACGCATTGAGCGGAACGGACTCGACGGACGAGTGCAGTTAGGAAATGCTGATTCTGGTCGGAACATGCCCCACGGAGTGTACGTGGACAACATCGGGTTGAGTGGACTGTTAATCGTTGAAGGTCAAGTTGAAAGAACGTTCTTCATTACAGCGGCCAAGTGGGTGCCTGAATCGAGCCGGACCTTCCATTTGCGATCCGAAGCGGAGGGCAATCAAACATCCTGGCCCGTACTGCTGCATGTCCGAGCGAAGTAAACTCTTACTCGTCTCCCTCATAAGGCTTGAGCACCTTCTCGAAGATCAGAAGGTTTGTGCTGCGATCGGGATCCCAGCGGATGCCAGCCACATCGTATCCCCTGGCGATTGCCATATGTAACATGGGCCGATGGTGGTTGTAACATTCCAGCCGTATGGAAGCGTAGCCGCGCTGTTCGATCCAAGCATGTGCCGCATCAATCAGCTGCGATCCAATGCTCATTCGTCGACAGTCCGGCTTGACACCGAGCAGCCAAGTAAAGAATGAAGTCGGTTTGAGCTCAAATCCCAAGTAAAAGCCTACCGGCTGCTGGTCCATGCTGGCCAGCATCAAGAGGGGATTGTATCGGCCTAGAAAACGTCTTCTAAAGAAGTCAGCCTCGCGCAGCGGCCGATATACTTGATTGTATAGTTCTACAACCGTGGGTATTTCTCCTGGCCCCACAATATCAATACGGGCGTTCGCCATATAAGCCTCGGGTTCTAAATCAGGGTCGTGCGCACATAGACAGTTCATAGCAAATCCAATTGTCTAGACGGATGCAAGTGGCATGGCAATGAATCATTGAGTAACTTAGTGATATAGGGGTCTCGTGAAGTCGTAGTGGTTCTTGTCCCGCGCGGAGAAATAAAAAAATGGCGAGGAAGGCTTCTGCAGATGTCAACGTATCAGAAGAAATACGAAAGTATATTATTAGTCATCCGGAGGTGGGTCCGACCGGTGTCGCAGAAGGCCTGAAGAAGATCGGGATTGCTACCACGCCGGGGTATGTGAGCACGATCAAGAATTTGGCGAAGAAGAAACGAGGCGGCGGAAAGTCAGGACGTGGAAAGTCATCCGGTGACATCTCGTTTTCTACGCTCGTGCAGGTTAAGAAGTTTGCTCAACAAGTCGGTGGGGTCGAAAAGGCAAAGCAAGCCTTGGATGCGTTGTGCCAATTAGCCGACTGACGTGGTGATTTACGGTAGTTTCACCAAATTGGCACGGATCAGCTGGCGAGTTGCTTCATAGACCGCGACGGCTACAGTGGATGCTAAGTTTAAACTTCGTACGTCGGATCGCATGGGAATTCTCAAAGTTTGGGATGCATTTTCGGTAAGGATCGATGGCGGAAGGCCACTCGATTCGTTGCCGAATACTAGAATATCTCCTAGGTTGAATTGAGCTTCCAAATACGGAGTCCTGGCGGTCTTGGTGAACATCCAAAATCGTCCCGTTGGATGACGCTCCTTGAAAGCATCCCAGCTGTCGAGGGCCTCCCAGTTCAAGCGTTGCCAGTAATCCATTCCGGCACGTCGGAGCCGCGACTCGTCCGTGCGAAAACCAAGCGGGCGAATCAGCCATAATTTCGCTCCCGCGGCTACACAGGTACGGCCGACATTGCCGGTATTCTGTGGAATCTCGGGCTGAAACAGGACCACGTGCAGTGTGGGGTCGTACATTGCCATGACCTTATCGCGCAGCCGGCAGTGGAACGTTCGCAGACGCTGGTGACACGCCTTGGGACTGTGGGCCCAATAGCGGGATTCCCGTTCCCTGCCGTGCCTGGTCACGCAGGTTTTGGCCTCGCTCGACAACCTGGTTCGGATCCACAGTTTGTTGCGGAATGAGTTCGAAGTCCAACACGCGTTCATCACGGATTTCCCAAGGCAACAGAGTTTCCGTGATGAAATCAAGCGGTGGAATTTGGTACCACGGCGGCGGCATCTTTTCCTTCTGAGTCGCAATCTCGTACCCGTCCCGGATTAGCTGAACCTTTCGAGTTCCGTAATACGTAAAGGACGAAGAAACGGGGGTCCGTCCCAGCTCTTGATCGTCAACGAAAACAGTTGCCCCAGGCGGGTTACTTCGAATCGTCATCCGTCGCCGAACGCAGCCTGACATCGAAATTAGCACCACTATGCCGAGTATCACGATGGAAACTCGGAAAGTCGTTTCGACAGTCGGAGGAACTTGACTGTGCATTGCGAGTAGATGATTTTGTATTGAAGGCTCGATGAAACTCGAAGAAAAGGTGGCGGAGTATAGACGTGCTGCCAACAACGAACTAGTCGGATTTCGTGTCAACCATGGCGCCTGCTAGCGTGGTTGTGGGGGTGAGTAGTTATTCCTTGCTTTCCGTAGGGATAAGCTTTCAGCTGTTCTTACTATTAACGTGGCTTGATACCACCTAAAGGATTGTATCTACATACATAATGGGAGCAGAGTATGGTCAAAGTCTTCGTGTTTGATCGTCAAGGTGAGTTGGTGGGCCCGTTAGAGACGCCCCCGGTCCAGCTTACCGATCAAGACTGGCAACAACGTCTCACCCCCGAGCAATACCGGATATTGCGCAAGGCTGGGACCGAACGCCCTTTTTGTGGCACGTTGCTCGACAATAAACAGGCGGGAGTATATCGCTGCGCGGGTTGCAACCTGCCGCTGTTTTCTTCCCAATCCAAGTTTAACTCGGGAACCGGCTGGCCAAGCTTCTTCCAGCCAATCGCTCCGGAAAATGTTGTCCAGCGGACTGATTCGGATCATGGAATGCTTCGTACGGAGATTGTTTGTGCGCGCTGCGATTGCCATTTGGGACATGTCTTTGACGACGGACCCCCACCGACGGGTCAGCGTCATTGTCTGAATTCCGAATCCCTTATATTTACCCCGATGGAACAAGTGGCGTCGCTTGCCGATCCAGCCGCGGATCCGCTTTCAAAACTGTCCACACTCAAAGGCGACACACAAAAGCCATCGGACGAACTGGTTTCCAAATCCGTGTTTGCCGGTGGATGCTTTTGGTGCACTGAGGCGGCATTCGAGCAACTGGAAGGGGTGCACGACGTGCAAAGTGGATATATTGGCGGTGCCAAGGAAACGGCCAATTACGACAGTGTTTGTGGGGGCCGCACCGGCCATGCCGAGGCCATTCAAATCACGTTTAATCCGCAACTCATAAGCTACGACCGTCTGCTGGAAGTGTTTTTTGATGCGCACGATCCGACGCAGCTCAATCGTCAGGGCGCGGATGTCGGAACACAATATCGCTCGGCCATTTTCTTCGGCAGCGATGAAGAGAAGCAGCTGGCGCAACGTAAAATCGAATTGTTGACCGCGGCCGGGAAATTCTCACGACCAATTGTTACGACGCTCGAACCACTTAGCCGGTTTTATCCCGCGGAGGACTACCATCAGGACTATGCCCGCAACCATCCCAATCAGCCCTACATCCAATTTCAGTCGATGCCCAAGGTCTGCAAGATTCGTGAAAATCATCCTGACCTGATAAGAAAGTAGTCAATGGTCATTTGTAATTTGTCATTTGTCATTTGTCATTTGTAAAAACCAACCAGTGACCAGTGACCCGTGACGGCGCCTACCGCTTTATCGTCGTTGGTATCAGGAATTTTGACTGTTGGTACCGCACGGTTCGGTCCATGATTTCGTCCATGGACTCCTTCACCACCACCCGTTCGCCACTTGTCAGTGTTATGAAACTGTCTGGACGCGACTCGACATACCGGATTAGCTCCGCGTTCAAAATGAATGACTCGCCATCTAACCGCGTCAATTTAATCATGGCGGCTTCGCCCTACATTGCGGATTTCAATACCAACCCGAAGCGCAAGCGAGGCAATTCTCGCGGACCTCGCTTGCGCTTCGGGTTGGTATGCCTATGAATACGTTTCCACTTTTAGCGTCTGAGGTTGAGTAATTCTTCGAGCATTTGTTGAACGGCAGAAATTACCCGCGTATTTCCGCGATACTGAGTGGAAGCCAACACGAGGTCGATGAGGCTAGAGCCAATGTCCGTATTGGATAATTCGAGGGCCCCCGAGACAATTGAGGCGATGCCGTTTTCACCGGGATTGCCTTCGACTGGAAGACCCGAGTTTGCGCCTGTGGCAAATAGGTTCTGGCCGCGTTGTTCCAGGCCAGTTGGGTTAGCAAACCTAGCCAATCGAATTTGGCCCATCGTACGCGCCGCACCATTGCTGAAGGATCCTCGGATGGTTCCATCTTCGCCAATCGCAAAACTGGACAACACGCCCGGGCTGCTTCCATCTTGACGTGACGCAGCCAAACTGCTGGTTTCGCTCGCCAATCCGCTAACCTGTGTGAAATCCAACTCAAATTGTAAAGGCGAATTGGACGGCACATTTCGGCGGTCGATCGAGACCGTGGCGTTCGAAGTAGAAATTACATTTCCTTCTCCATCAAACGTGACGAGCCCCGTGCCAACGGCGATTTGGGCTCCGCTAATCGGATCATTATCAGTCGAATCCGCGAACCAACGATAAACGAAAGACGAACCGGTGCGCTGCTCTAGCACGGCCGTTAAACGCACGTTAATTGGAATACCAAGGGAATCGTATACCAGAAAGTCAGCGACGGTACTTTGGCCCTGCGCCTCTTGAATCGAGCCAAAACCCAAAGCTGGCGAGGTGACATTTCCTAGCGCATCGGTCAGGGTGAAGGCCGAAAGCCCAATTTCGATGGCGCTATCGACACCGTTATTCCCGATCATTCGAATGCGACCTTCTGAGGTAATGGTGGAACCTGGGACGAGTGTTGAGGTATCTCCGTTAATCTCGTTTACTGAACCCGGGATCGGATTGGTAGAATCGAACGATGTCAGCTGTATACCGTTCGCCTCTTCAATAAAGTCCATTAATTCCTGAACCGTGGAAGTAGCCGTAATGGCAAAGTCCTGCGAATTTAACGAACGCCCCCCCTTGCGACCTGTAAATGATAACGTGCCTTCCGTGAACACGTTTTCATACGTCAAATCGTCCCGTTTCACGACGTTTGTGAGTAACGTGTTCGGTGCAATCTTGGGACCGTCGAGATCGATGCGCTGATTCAGGGCGATTACGGCATCGCTTTGATTGTCTGAAAAGTCCAGCCCCGGGGCGATGGTGTCTACGAGATAGAATTCGCTGGAATCGCTTGCCAAGTTTCGGTAAATGCGAATCTTGTCGTAGGCCGGAAAGGTGTCGCTGGCACCCGGCACTGGAGGAACGGGTAGATCCCGCAAATGGACTCGCCCGT
>JANNPR010000955.1:0-7991 GCA_031400345.1 Planctomycetota bacterium
CCGCCATCCCCATTCGGCGCAGCCAGCGGAAATGAGACCTCAGGCCCGCGGATAGGGTCTCGTGTGCGACATACTTCAAACCAAACTCCCTGCATGTCTCTTCAACCAGTGACGCAATCGCCGGGTAATGGACGTGACAGATCTGCGGAAACAGGTGGTGCTCGATCTGGAAGTTTAGCCCCCCGACGTACCAGGTGAGCAATTTGCTGCGACGAGCAAAATCCACAGTCGTTTCCACCTGATGCACCGCCCAGGCGTTCTCGATTCGGCCCGTATCGTTCCGCGGCATTGGGAAAGAGGCTTACTCCACACAGTGCGCCAAATGGAATACGATGCTCAGCGCCACGCCCTCTACGAACGTTGCCGCTACGTAACCCAGCAGTACGGCCCACCACGGGAACATCAGCAGAGGGATCACAAATGCTAGGGAGAAAAAAACCACTTTGCCCCCGATAAAGGTGACCAGATCCCACTTTTTCGGCCGTGCGAACCGATGTCCGCCGATGCGGCCGCTGAACACGTCCCGGAAATCGTCGTAAAAGTGCCACTTCATCGGCATGAAGCCGTACAACACCCACAAGTAAACATGCTGCAGCCGGTGAAACTTCCAACGCTCTTGGTGCGGTGTCAGCCGGGCCAAGAGTCCGAGGTTGATGTCGTCATCGTGCCCTGTGATGTTGGCGAAGCTGTGATGGATCGAATTGTGCTTCCGAGCCCAAACGTACGAGCTGCCTCCCAGCAGATCCAAGGTCATCGCCATCATCTGATTGACCCATCCGCGAGTGGAGTACGCGTGGTGTCCCCCGTCATGCTGAATGTTGAATCCGATCGCGGCCATGGACAGGCCCAACGAGATCGCCAGTGGCAACGCCAGCCACCACGTCCCCACACTGAATACCAGCAGCGCGTACGACGCCGCGAACCAGCCGAAAACGATCGCCGTCTTCAGGTACATCCGCGGGCAGTCGCGCTGCGCCAGCCCGGTGCTCTTGAAGTACCGATCCACCCGCTGACGAATTTCACGATAGAACCCGTCATTCGCGCCAAACTTCAACTCGCCAGGTGCTGCCGTCGAAAGGACTTGACTGTCCACCTTACTGGATCCCTCTTTTCGTATCCCTACCATCACCGCCACGGTTCGCCTCGCTCAAAAAAAATTACGTCAGTTGTGAAAAGGGTGACCACTCCCCCTTCAGTCGGGCCAAGTATGCATCATCACCTGCCAGTTCCGACTTCACCCCACATTAAGCAAGTGCTACCATTCACCTTTTTTCCCCGTCTGGGCGGTCGAACGGGAGCACGCCATGCCGCAGCAACGGAATTCCTTCCATCATCAGCGAGGCCTTACACTGAAGTTAGCGGCGCGCGGCCTAGTACGGCTAGGTGGCTCCATTCAGAAATTCACGGTGTCGCCGGTCTTACTAATTGGCGTTGTCCTCGCATAGTACGGAGTTGGCCGCCAGGACGGGTTTGCTCGCCCCTCTCTCGCCCCCCCGAGCCTCTGCCTCGAACCACTGAAGAAGCTCGGGTGCCGCAGTGGCTAATGGTACAAAGCGCGCGTCCATTTCTACCACCAATTTATGCCTCAATGCCCAGTCAACTTCCTCAGTCCAGGTATCGGTGTGCGCGCACGCGCAAGCGGCTTGCCGCCGTGTGACGAAGGAGATCTCTTTCGTGCCGGGGAGCCTGCGCGTGTCCAACAACATAAAGTAATCGTCAGTTAGGGGAGTGATGGTCAGCAGCGGCGGCAGGCTTGCGGGCTGCCACTGGTGGCGCCATTCCTCGATTCGTGAGGACACGCGCGCGATCAGGTCGGCGTTATTCCGCGAAGCGCTGCCATAGTCGCCGTCAAAGTGATAGGCGAGTCTGCCCAAGTCGGCGTGCTCAGGAAATGCCGACGCGTAACTCTCCCAAGGTCGCAAATCACGGATCCCATACTTGGCTGGTTCATTGAAATACGGGCTGAACCGATCGATGATCAGGGGATAAAATCCTGACGGAGGCTGCAGGTGTGATAGAAGCGGAAGCAGTTGCAGCGTTTGTTCATAATCGCAAAGCTGGTCACCCGGAAAACCATACAGCAAGTTCCAGCTGACGTGCAAATCGACTGCCCGCGCGTACCGCAACAGATCGATGTTCTGACGCGGAGACACGCCCTTGTCCATGCGGCGCAGCAGGCTTGAACTGAGGGCCTCAATTCCGGCCTGGACTGTGCAAACGCCAGCCTCCTTGAGCGCGACCACGTTGGCCAGGGATAGATTCGCCTTTTCCTCGTAAAACACATGCAGACCTGGGAGTTCTTTTCCGAGGCGCGGAAGAAGGGCGCGGAAATAACTGTATGGCATGATATTGTCAGACATGCATACATACTTTGAAGGGTGCTGTGCCAGCAACGCTTTAAGTTCCTCGATCACTCGATTGGGCGACTTGGCACGGAACGCCATCCCTTGACCATTCAGGCCGCAAAAAGTGCAGTGATGCTTCTGACCCCACCAACACCCACGGCTGGTTTCATAAGTCAGCCACAGGTTTGCATCCGTGGCAAATTCCCGTTCCGGCAGCCATTGTTGCAGCTGCTGGTAGTACTCGGTGAAAACCGGCGTCGGGACCTGGTCGAGGTTCTGGCATGCTGCGCCGTGGATCACGGGTTGAACCGGGAGGTGGCCGGACCGGATGTCCGTGAGGAACTTCGGGAATACCGTCTCGCATTCGCCGGAGAACACGTAATCAATTCCCGATTGGAGCGAGCGGATACCCTCCGCCATTTCCCCCTCACAATTCGCACCGCCGATGATCGTAATGACATTCGGACGCAGTCGCTTGATCCGCCTCAACAGAGCCACGCTAGCCGTTGTTTGCTGAAACGTCGTGGAACAGCCTACAATCTTGAAATCCAATTGCGAGAGGGCCGTGGCGAGTTCGTCCGCCCACTGCTCTGCTGCGAGAGCCAACCTCTGTAGGTCTTCCACGCCGATTGGGAAGTGGAAATTTTGCGGGGAACGTCTCAGGAGAAGGTCGGCGCTATCGATGGCAAGGGTCCCAGCCGGCGATGCGCCTTCATAAGCCGTGGCGGCGAAAAAACGCTCGCCGACCAGGAGTGCGGACGGTGCTTTACTGATCGCCACGTAATTCATCTCGCCCAACTCGTTCGCCAACAGAATGTTGGCATACAACACGGCAACTTCGGTACCAACCGCCCTGGCAGATGCTTGCAGGATGTGGGGCCCAAGTGCCGGGCGATCCAAGGCCGCGAAGGGTGGCACAATGATGAGAACTTCTGCCTCATGCACGCAGCGTGCGAACTCAAAGGGCAGCATACGCATCTCCTAACAGCGTGAGCCAACCGGTGGTCACGTAACCCAAGCCATAAGAAGGCACGTGCGGTTTCCGAAGACCGGTCCGTGAAAACGCGGTCGATGAATCAATGTCATCCATCGATGAGGATGATGGCAATATCTGCCAACCGTATTGGCGACCAGGCTTCGGCGCCGCCCGGTAATTGTTAATGAAGGGGACTGTTGGCTGAGATGCCCCCATTCGGGCCACCGTCGTTCGGAGAGCGTTCGCTTGGGAAACGGATAGTTTGACCCCTTCGAGTGCCAGTACCGCAACGGGATCGGCCAGGAACGATTCGCGCAGTTTTGGGTCACTGTTCAGTCGCTCTTCAAGGCGTCCGAAATCGACCATGAGATCCTCCTCCAAAGAAATGAGTTGGTATCCAGAATCGACGCCTAACCTCTTTCACTTCTTTGCTGCGCGCCTACGGTGGCAGCCAGCGAAGTCTGTCAAGAGGCAATTTGACCAAGATGGTATCTTGGAGACTCGTCCAATTATTTCGCGTAACTCGATTGAGATTTCTGCGTAAGACAGACACAATTCTGCTTGGAGCCTTTTCGCAGGCCTCCGGTCCATGCAGGTACCTCGTTACTGGAACCAAGTTATCGCTACGCGGAAGGGAAGTCAATCATCGGTAGTGGGTGGCTAACATCGTTTGGTTCTGAACGCTGACTGTGGTTATCGGCAGCAGTCGTTGGCACCTGCTGTCTGCCTGGAGTGGCTTGTGGGGTCTTGATCTTCAATTTCTCTCCAAGAGTTTGATCTATGCTACGATGTTGTTGGAATTTCGCAGGTGTTCTCTCGCTGCTGACGGTCAGCGTGGTGGTGGCAGAATCTCCAATGCCTCAACCGGTCGATTGGAAGGCCACCGACGGCGAGTGGCCGGAGTTTCGCGGCCCGACGGGACAGGGGCACTCGCCGGCAGTTGGGCTGCCCATCACCTGGAGCGAGACTGAAAATATCGCCTGGAAAGTCGCAATCCCCGGGCGCGGCTGGTCGTCCCCCGTGATTCGTCGCGAGCAAATCTGGCTGACGTCAGCCGACGATGACCGCAAGGCGCTGCGCGTACTGTGTCTCGATCGCCGCTTGGGAAGCGTGATTCACAATGTTGTGGTTAGCACGCTGACGGAGACCGGGACGGTGCATGAGAAAAACTCTCTCGCATCCCCCACGCCGATCCTTGATGGCGACCGGGTATACGTGCACTTCGGGCCGCACGGGACCGCCTGCCTGTCGGATGATGGGAAGATACTTTGGCAGACGCTTCTTCCACATAAGCAATATTACGGCCCCTCCAGTTCACCCGTGCTGTTTGGCGAATTGTTGATTGTGCCATGTCTGGGGACGGATGTTCGTTATCTAATAGCCCTCGATAAACGAACTGGGAAACCGCGCTGGAAACAGATCTGCGAAGGACAGCATTCCGAATCCACGCCACTCCTGATCCGCACCGCCGAAGGGTACCAACTGATCAGCAACCAGGCCGGACGTATCGCCGCGTTCGATCCCGACACTGGCGAGGAACTGTGGTGGGTCAAGCAGCAGAACTACGCCCAGGTTCCGCGACCTGTATTCGGCCTCGGCCTAGTGTTCGTCTGCGGAGGCTATTTTAAACCGGAGATATGGGCGATTCGCCCCGACGGGCGGGGAGACGTGTCTGACAGTCATGTGGCGTGGCGCACGAGTCAGTCGGCGCCCCTGAATCCCTCCCCACTGCTGGTTCGAGACGAACTAT
Source organism: Planctomycetota bacterium (assembly GCA_031400345.1). Taxonomy (GTDB): domain Bacteria; phylum Planctomycetota; class Planctomycetia; order Pirellulales; family Pirellulaceae; genus JANNPR01. The sequence continues at coordinate 5,072 of JANNPR010000955.1, forward strand.
ATTGTGTCAGCGATAACGGTGTCGGAAGTTGCCTGGACGCAAAGACGGGCAAACTGAACTGGCGAGAACGACTAGGCGGTGACTTTTCTGCCTCCCCGCTGTTCGCCGATGGGAGGATCTACTTTCTAAATGAAGCCGGCGTCGTTACGGTGATCGCCGCTGGCACAGAATTCAAGCGACTATCCGTCAACACCCTGCCGGGACGCACACTGGCGTCGCTGTCGGTGGCCGAGCGAGCTCTGTACTTGCGTACGGACACTCACTTGTTTCGTATCGAGCAGCGAAGATGATCGAATTTCTTCCTCGTGACAATCGACAAACACATGATCATGCCTAAGCCGCGACCGTTAATTCTGATGCTTGTCTTTCCGATGGCTCTGACCTTATGGCCGCCGCCGGGGCTCCTGGGAATCGTAAGCGCTGAACAAGTTCAGGCTGTCGAATTCGTACCGGCTAAACCTGATGAGCCGCTGGCTCCCGCGTTTTCGCTCAAGCTTGCCGCGCAATCGCTCGACAGTTCGGCGCGGCAATGGCAGCAGGAAAACAAGTTCCGCGGTGATAGCTGTTGCCAGTGTCATGCGAATTTCATGTACCTGATCGCTCGACCGGCCCTGTCCGAAATCTTGCCACCACCGCCGGACGTTCGGGACCTGTTCGAACATCTCGTGGGAGAGCGCTGGGAAAAACAGGGGCTGCGTTACCCGTCGGAAGCGATGGTTGTCTCGGTTCCGCTGGCATTCCATGATCGCCAGACGACTGGAAAACTGCATCCGCTGACCCGCAAGGGGTTGGAACTTATGATCACACATCAAAGGCCTGACGGAGGCTGGAATGGAATCGGTGGTTCCGAGCGAACATTTATCCGCGAATTGGAAGAAACGATCTTCGCCGGTTTAGGAATCATCGCAGCGCCCGATGATTTTGCCAAAACCGATACTGCCGCCAAAAGCCTGGACGGTATCCGGATGTACCTTAAAGCGCACACGCCAGCGTATCCCTATGAAAAAGCCATGCAGGTGTGGGCTTCGGCGAGCATCGGGGGGGTGTGGGACGCGGCCACGCAGCAGCAGGCGTCTGAGGAGTTGTTAGCACTTCAACGCCCTGACGGCGGCTGGACACTCGATGGGCTGCTGGAAGACGAGGCGACCTGGGAGCGGGGAAAATTCGCCGACAAAAAGCCCAGCGATGGGTATGGAACGGGCTTTGTGATCTTCATTGCGAGGCAGGCGGGCATTCCCGCTGATGATCCCCGTTTGCAGAGCGGAATTGCCTGGCTGAAAACGCACCAGCGCGGTAGCGGACGGTGGTTCACCCCCACCGCAAGTCGCCGCACGATGAATCTCCCCTCGAATTCGGGAACCGCCTACGCGGTACTCGCGCTCCAGGCCTGTGGCGAGATTCCAACGGTAAAAAAAAGTAATGCCAGAAATTGACGTATGCGGCAATGGCAGTCGAACTTTTTCCGTCACAGTTGGTCCAGCGGGCTTTTCACCCCCGTCGGGCCGATAGTGCTGACGTGGGTATAGACCTTCGTCGTGCTCACATCCGGTTCGAACGGTGAATCTGTACTAGCGGTCAAGATTTGCGCGGGCTGCGCTGATTCTATTGGGGGTTTCTGCGGCCTCCCTGTCACTGCGGTGTGAAAGAACACACACTGCAGAGACGGAAAGAACTCGGAGAGGAATAATATGCGTTCACTGTTTTCGCTCTGTTGTCATTCGGTTGCGGCCGAAGGCCGCGCTGTCCCTCTGTGCCCTGTGGATCAACATCCCCATGTCGTTATCCAGAGTTCCGTATACGCCGCCTACTAGGGTATTTTCCCTCCTCGAATTGACCAGCTCTCGGAATTATGCAGAATTGAGGGCGTCACACAAGGACGGAATATGTAGAGTTCTTTCGAATACTTGTTCGCCGACCGGACATAGGAGCGAGGATCGATGCGTTGGCCTCTATCAGCCATGTTGCTTGCAATTACTGTCGCAGCATCCGCTTTTGGAGTCTTCACCGCTTTCTGGGATGCATCCCATCCCAATCACGTGTTGCTGCTAGGAGCGTACATTCTATTGGTCTGCGTCTGCACCGTGGCAGCCGTCTTTGGGAATAAACTTTTGAGGGGCGCATTTGCTGGGGCGTCGCTTTTCGGCACAGCGTACTTGATCTGTGTTCTCCACGGTGGATTCGGGCTTGAAACCATTCATGATTCCGAGTGGCTGGCCAGAAACACGAAATTGGGCCTTGCCTTACTAGGCATTGCCTTCCTGGCATCACAATTGTCTCAATTGGTTTATTGGCCGCGTACGCAGGCACAGTCCACGCGATTCGTCGGCGAACAACCGCATGCACTGGAGCGTGCGAACGGGCCGGACTCAAATAGAAAGTCAACGCCGCACGCCCAGTGATGCGGAGCGTTAGCTGCAATCCGAAAAAAACACGATGGAACGCGAAACTCTTTTGAACCGACTGTTGGCCCTCTCTCCGGGTCAGTTCGTCGAAGAGTTTCTCTTTGACAGGATTCCGCACATCTTCTCTGGCAGTCGCCAAAAGTTTATCGATTGGAAAAGAATTCTCGGGGAGAAAATCGATGTTGACCCTGCATGTATTACGTTGGTTGGCAGTGCCGCTACCGGGATCAGCCTCAACCCCAACAAGAATTTCAAGGCATTCGGCGAAGACTCAGATGTTGACGTTGCCGTAGTTTCATCCCTTCATTTCAACATTGCTTGGCGTTACCTGAGAATGAACGGTAACTGCGTTCGTTTCCAGTGGCCCGTACCACAAACGATCCGTCGTCGCTACAAGAGTTGGCGACAAATGGGAAGCTTCCGTTACTATGGTGTATTTTTAGGCGCAAACTCTGCATTCATTTGAGAGTCGTGGCTCGCTGACGACGTACGGCGTATTTTTGGCGTAACCTCGGGCA
>JANNPR010001004.1:0-6813 GCA_031400345.1 Planctomycetota bacterium
TGGCCGATGAGTCGCCTACGCCCGACGCATTCGCGTTCGATGGCCGCCACTTCGATCCGTGTCGAACGTCACTTAGAACTTGCCGGTTTGGGAGGCAAAATAGGCAGAGGAATGACCTTCTCAAGTTTGGCGGCGAAGCCGCCTGGAGGAGGTTTGTATGTTCTCTCTGTTTCGCAAAGACGTTGCCCCGGAGAAGCAATCGCGGCTTGAGGAATGTTCCGAGCGATTGATGTCGGCTAGCGATTCGGCGGCGGTTGCTGCGACAGAACCGGTGGCTGCGTCGGCTCAGCCGGTGCTATCAGCGACAGCGACGACAGCGGTACCCGAGGCTGTCGATCGGATCCTGGTCAGTGACCAGGAACCGACGGCGATGGCACCAAGTCGGTCGGCGGCGGATCCCTTGCCATCGACATCGCCCCCGACACCGACATCATCCGCAGCTTCGGCATCGGGGACCTCGACGACACCGCCAGCGCCAGCACCCTCAGTCAGTCCAGACGCATCTTCCGTGTCGCCCCCCGATCGTGATGATTCATGGTTGGAGGATTTGACGTCCGAGTTCCGTGTGCGAAACCATCGTGTTCGTGGTAAGCGGTTGGCCAAGCCGGCGGAGGAACCAAAGCGGACCTTCACGGGTCAGCAGCGGTTGCTGCTGTTGGACTCCTGGCGTCGGAGCGGCTTGCCCGCGGGAGACTTCGCCTCGCTGGTGGGTATCTCCAAGCATACGTTATATCTATGGAATAAGCAGTTCGAACGTCAGGGTCCCGAAGGCTTGATGGACCAGCCCAAAGGAGCTCGTCCCAGCAGCCGCATCCCAGAAGTTACCAAACGAGCGATCTTGATGCTCAAGCAGAGTCATCCGGAATGGGGATGCCAGCGGATCAGCGACATGCTGTTGCGTGGTCCGGCGCTGCCGGCATGTGCCTCCAGCGTGGCTCGGGTCTTGCGCGAAGCCGGTTACGAACTTGTGGAAGAACGGACATGTCCGCACCCGCAGAAGGACCGACGGTTCGAACGAGCCAAACCCAACCAATTGTGGCAGACGGATTTGTTCACGTTTATGCTCAAGCGGCAAAATCGCCGCGTCTACTTGGTGGCGTTCATGGATGATCACAGTCGGTTCCTCGTTTCGTACGGACTGCATGCCAGTGCCTCGACGGCGATGGTCCTGGAAGCGCTGGAAGCGGGAATCAGCTCGTATGGACCGCCCGAGGAGATTCTCACCGATAACGGTCCGCAGTACATCACTTGGCGAGGCAAGAGCCAGTTCAGCAAGCGGCTGGAGCAACGGGGAATCCGCCAGATAGTGGCTCGGCCGAAGCGGCCGCAAACGCTGGGCAAAGTCGAACGTTTCTGGGGAACGCTGTGGCGAGAGTTTTTGGAATCGGCCGTGTTCACGGACTTGCAGGACGCTCGAACCCGGATCGGCCTGTTCATTGACTATCACAACTTTCAACGCGTGCATCGAGGGATCGACGGGCTGGTTCCGGCCGATCGCTTCTTCGGTGCCGCTTCGGAAGTAGCTCGCACGCTGAAGCAACGCGTCTCGGCGAATGCCTTGGAGTTGGCTCGACACGGTCAACCCAAGACACCGTTTTACGTCACCGGGCAAATGGACGGTCAATCGTTCAGCCTGCACGCCGAAGGACCGCGTCTGATTCTCAGTCGACCGGGCCAGCTACGGCAGGAAGTCGAATTGACGCCTCCTTCGCCAAGCATTGTGCCTGGTTCAGCGAACGAAGCTCCGGCACTCGATTCGGTCCCAGCGAGTTCCCTTGCTTTGAACTCGGTTCCGCAGGCTTCCAGCGAGTCGGCCCAAGCTCTACCGACTCCGATCTGTCCGCACGGTTCGTCGAGTGCAACCACGAATTCCGGCGAGTCCGGGGAATGCTCACTCGAACACGAGGGTTCGCAGGAAGAGCCGTCCGCCGAAGAACAGACAGGAGGTGACGCATGAACGCGCCTCATGATTCACTGAGGAAGAACTCAAGTGCCGAGTGGGACGCGAAGCCGAATGAGGTACCGGTTCGCCCGCCGGCAGCGTCACGCCAGAAACCTGAAAAGGCCCAGGCGACGGCCGGTTCATTGGGTCAAGGGGTCAGTGCCGAGGCGGGTCTCCGCGCGGCGGCGATTCTGGAAGTGTTGGCGGGAGAGCGCACGGCTCAGCAAGCGGCCGCCGCCTTGTCGATCTCGTTGCCGTACTTCTACTTGTTGGAGCGGCAAGCGTTGGGTGGTCTGGTGCGGGCTTGCGAACCGCGTCCCAAGGGTCCGCCACCTCCCGACAACGAAAAGAAGTTGGCTGCGTTGGAACAGGAACTGCGACGTTGCCAACGGGAATGCCAGCGTCAGGCCGCCTTGGTGCGGGCGACACAGCGAGCGGTGGGGCTTCCCGTGACGTCGCCACCATCGTCGCCAACGAAATCCGCGACGACTAGTAATACTAAAACTAAAGCTGCCGCCAAGGCCGGTGCCACGAAGTCCAAGATCGGCGGCGATCAAGGTGCCAGGAAGCGGCCACGTCGTCCGGCCACGCGGGCTCTCCAGGCCGCGCGGACGGTACGGAAAAACTCGTCTGGATCGGCGATTCCCGCCGAGTTACAACCAAGTGTTACGGAGCACGGATCGCCCGTGTCAACCAACGTCTTGCCGCCAGGAAAAGGAGACGAAACATGAGGCAACGCGTGGGAAGGAAACCCTTGGCGACGGCGCACGTCAATCATCTGTTCGGTTCGACTCACGCCAAGAACCGCCTGCGGATGTTCTTGGAGACCATCCGAGGCCAAGTCACGATTCCCGAGGCCTGTGCATTCTTAGAGTTAAGTGAAGCGCAATTCCATCACGTGCGTAACCAGTGGATGCAGGTGTCCCTGGAGATTCTGGAGCCGCGTACCGCGGGTCGCCGACCCAAAGCCGTGGATCCCGCCGAAATCATCCGCGAACGTGATCGTTTGGCGGCCGAGGTGGCGGAGTTGCGAGCCCAATTACAAGGCGCCGCGATTCGCCAAGAGATCGCTCAGATCTTGAGCGAAGCCGGCGAACCGCAGAGTAAAAAAAACGACCAACAAGCGGGTCCCCGTCACAAGGCTCGCTGAGCCGCGAGTCGGGTGACAACTTGTCGGACAACAACCTGACGGCTTCCACGATCGATCGCGACGTGGAAGCCGTTCTTTCTTGCGCTGAATCTGCCGCTTCCCGTGTTCACTGGTCGCAACCCGCCCTCGATCCTCGGTGTCGTCGACTGGAACGTGCACAATGCGGCCGTCGCCGGCTCGAACAGCGGGCTCGTTGTCGGGCGGTACGCCACGCACAAGCCGGCCGCGAACAAGGCTGGTCGGCCGAGCAAGCGGCCCAGCTGATCGGGGTTCCCTTGCGGACCTTGCGTGAGTGGGCCTGTCGCGACGAACGAATGATCCCATGTCGAGGTCGCCAACCGCTGGAATGTTCCGCGGCGACTCGCAACGAAGTGATTCGGTTCTTGCATCACGTGAGCGGACCGGCTGTGGGCCTGGCGGCACTGCGAGCTCTGTTCCGCGACCTGCCACGTTGCATCCTGGAAGATCTGCTGAGACGTTATCGAAAGATGTGGAGGTGGCGGTATCGGCGGAAAGGCTTTCGCTTGACTTGGCAACGCGCCGGAACCGTCTGGGCCATGGACTTCAGCGAACCGAGTCAGCCAATCGATGGCGTTTATCCCTACCTGTTCGCCGTCCGGGACCTGGCCAGTCATTGGCAACTGGCCTGGCTTCCTGTGCCCAATCAGACGGCAGACGTGGTCCGGACGGCGTTGACTGAGCTGTTTCGTCAGTTCGGTCCGCCGCTGGTCATCAAGTGCGACAATGGTTCGGCATTCATTGCTCTGGCGATCTTCGAATGGCTCACGTCGTTGGGCATGGTTCTGCTCTATTCTCCCCCTCATCTGCCCCAATACAACGGTGGTCTGGAACGTTCCAATGGCACGCTCAAAACCTACACCGGCTTGCACGCCACTCGCGCAGGACATCCGTTCCAATGGACTTGCGAAGATGTGGAACAGGCACGGCAGTTGGCCAATCGATTGAGCCGTCCATGGGGGCCTCGAGGAACGAGTCCCGAGGAAGCCTGGGACCAACGACCGGTCATCGAGCTTGAGGAGCGGCTGTTGTTCCTGGTGGCTGTCGAACGGCAGCGGATCGAGGCCCGTCGCGACTTGGGAATTGACGAAAAGGTTGATCTCCCTCACAAGGACCGGTCGCGAGTTGATCGCCTAGCGATCTCCCGCGTGCTTACCGAGCTGAATTACCTCAAGCTGACTCGAACCTCGCGGTCGGCCGACAAGGGACAGCGGTCGACTCGCGCCGAACTGCAACGTCGAGCCCAAGAAAAAGCGGACCTTGTCGCTTCCACCAACATCCTTCATGAGCGAACTCCAACGTGGGGCGAGCCTGCTTGCGTTCCTTTGTTGCCCCTCCCGACCGTCGCAAGCCCCGAGCCCTGCGTGCCATCGCATCCAGCCGGTCTCGTCGCCGACGAGACGAACACATCAGAGAGCACACCGGCGACAGGCTCGACTGCGGTCCTGAATGTCGCGGACGAGACTCCGGTCAGCGAGTCTGCGATGGGGAAATGGATCTTGATCGCTGTCGCGATTCAGGTCTTTCGGTTGCTGAAGGCGCAGCGTGACGACACGGCTGACTTGGTCCTTGACGGCGACTTCGGCGACACGCTTGCAATCGCCGATGTCGATGCCAGCAACGCAACCCATGCGGACTTGATTCACGGCCACGACGCCAAGACTCTAGCTCATTCCGCCACCGAACCGCGTGGCTCACCGCGCGATGAATTGGGCACTAACGAGTCGCCTGTTGATGCGCCAAAATTCTCTCTAGTCATGCTAGCATCGAGTGCTACAATGCGAGAGCGAATGGGCGCGAGTGAGATCTCAATCGAGGCCTGCTCAGCGTCCCTACCCGATCACGTTGATCGGGATCATATATCATGGCCGAGGAGGCTCATTACTCTGCTTATACGTCTTGTAAAAGTGGCAAACTTTTTACAGTGACAACACCGAATTCAAGGCGCGAAATGTTGCCAGTAAAAGCAATTCTAAGTACCTTAGTCTACTACCAAAGTCAGAAGAAGAGTGGGATTCTTGGCGTCATTTGAACCTGTACTACCGGGAAATGAAAATATTGGAAGGAGCCATGACCATGCCACGCGAAAAAGCAGAGTACTTTCGCAACGAGCTCAGGCGTTTAAAAAATGCTAGTCGCGGCAGTTCATCACGTTCATAAATTTATAAGTGTGTTAGTTTAAGTAAACACGCGGAAAGATCGCGTAGTCGAAGATGAAAGAGATTTGACGGGCACCCAATTTACGCAGCGCCAAAGGCACCATGGCAAACTTTCCGCTGAAGGCTCAGAAGCGGCGACTATGGCTAGGTCTGTTGACGTTTGTCATTCACTCCGCGTTAGCAGCCATTTGGAATTACAGTGGGCTCCTTGTTCTGAGTACCTTCGCTTCAGGCGCAATTATTGGGAGTCTGGTCGCGGTATGCGCATGGACTGTGTTCTCGCTAGGGCCTTTGTGGCTTCGATTACTGAACCTTACACTATTTGTAACAACTGCTCTCTGCGGTGTGGCCACTATTGTGGGACCTCAGTCCTGGAACGGGTTTGCAGTCCTGCCAGTCGGTATCTTCGCCGGGCAAATTCCAATGTGGATGCTGAGAATATTTGGTTGGCGTTTGCAAGGACCAATCACATCACTCGCGCAGGTGAAGCGCCTTTCCATTGGAGATCTTTTGGCGGCGACCGCATTATCAGCGGTTGTAATTCGGGGTGCGACGCTTATGTCGCAACAGTTCTTCGTAATTCCGATTTTTATGTTTGCCGTTTCTGGCGTCGTAGCAATTCCGGGGATCTTTGCAACACTAGTTGTCGCAGACTTAAAGAAAGGTTTACGTGGATGCGCACTTTATCTTCTTCTACTTTGCGCTGCGCTCACCGCATTTGCCGTCCACGCTGGAGCACCTATAGTCGCGACGGTGGGCATTTGCAGCTCCTTGTTTGGCATTTGTTCCGTCATGATCGCCGTCTTTTTTGTGCTTCGTTATTCGGGCTACCGACTATTGCGCCACAAACTATATTCAAGCTAAACAGAATCTATACAGAATCTATACAGAATCTATAGACACCCATACAACTCACTTTCCGTTAGTTGCTCAAGCGATATCTTCGAATTTCCCGTGGTTGGGGGCAAGCGAGGCGCGTTGGGATTAGGAGTTATCGACCGTAGTGTTTTGGTTCCAATCCAAAGAGTCGCAGTAGTCTTTGTTGCGCTGGTGTGAGGTTGTCGTACAGCACCAGCGAAAATCTATAGACAGCCACACAATTTTTGCGATTTCTAAATTCTTTCCGGAGATCTTGATGGCAAAACGGTTCGAGCGGTGCTTTATCAGATAGGAAAATGAAGCACGGGCTTAATCGCACACCTATTCGCACCGGAGGACACCGGCCATGCCAGCCTGCGCCCGCAAAGAAATCGTCCGCCAAGGAGAACCTTACGCGACATGATACACTCCTACTCGCTTTCTTCGGTTTTAAAGAGGATTTGCTGTTTCGGATTTTCAGGTAGCGGGGATTCTTTGGCGGTTCGGATTTGTCGCACGGCGTTTTGAACCGCCTCATGAGTCAGATTCTTTTCTAAAATGACGCAGGGGAGTCCCTCTCGTGGTTGCTCAGCGGGTAAGAAGCCTGTTTGTACCAGTCGAGAGACACTCATGGGACTGATGGATAGCTTGGTAGCGGCCTCTGCCTGAGTCAGCCAGCCGTTTTC
>JANNPR010001007.1:0-4638 GCA_031400345.1 Planctomycetota bacterium
CGCGGTCGGCAGCGCTGTAATCGGAAATTCCTTGTGAGAACCCGAGAACATTCGAGCGGCTGTGGGGGCGAATGCCTCGTTGGTGAGAACCTTGCACATAGCGCAGACAACCGTTTTCGTCGTCGACTGAATCTAGAGCCATCCAAATGGTCACCACGTTTGCCGGCGATAAACAGAAGTAATAGTTATCCTGATGCGGAGGTGTCACATGATTGGTTCCCGGTGGTTTGTTAAACCACTCGGGCTCCATGGAATGGACCTGTTCGCCGATTAGTGTTTCGGCAAGCGACCGCCACAGCGCATGTTCACGAAAGTCGCGAAAGAATGGGTCCAGCGACATGTGCTGCATTTGTTTCAATGTTTCGGGCCGCGATTTATCATCATAAAACGCGTGTGTGTCTGGCAGCCCAGGAACCTTTTCCCGAATGTACCGATCCAAATGTTTTTGTAGTTCGTTGAATTCCGGAAGAGGGAGGAATTCTCGCACCACAACATATCCGTCGCGATTGAAAGCCGCTTTGTATTGATCGAATGTCATCACGTTGGTTACCTCACCAATCGGCGAAATACGTCTTTCGACATGTCGCATTCCAAGAGTTGTTCTATTCGTCCTTGATCCAGTCCTTGGCGAATGATCGTGAACACTTCTCGAGCGGCAACCACAGTCTGTTCAAGCTCGGCGGTACCTTGTGCGGCGTTCAGATAGAACGATGCGTAGCCGTGACAGCCTCGCTTCGCCATTTCTTGAATGTAAAGGGTCGTCATCTGCAACTTCTGTTCTGTGTCGGTCACTGCGAAATGTAGCGAGGGATGCACATCTAATCCAACACATTGCACGGGACAGCCACAATCTTCCGCAGCCGTATTTAGTTCGATCTTCAGATTCTTGCCAAAACAGGCCAAGTAGTTGGGCACGTTGCGGCGGCGAAGTTCGTGTATGGTTGTCAGAGCGGCGCGCAGGCCGATGGTGTCGCTCCAGTAAGTGCTGGAGATGAACATGGAATTGGCAGCCTCCATAACAAACCGCCGCCCCACGACCGCGGCCATGGGATAGCCATTAGAAATCGCTTTGGCAAAAACTGCCATATCCGGAATCACGTCCGTATATTCCTGGATCCCGCCCAGACGTGTGCGGAAACCGCAAGATACCTCATCGAAGATCAACACGACATCCCGATCGCTGCACAGCTGGCGGACCTCCTGCAGATAGTTGGCCGGAGGCAATTCAGAACGCAGTGGTTCCATGATCACGGCTGCAACCTGTCCGCGATGGTCATCCAATAGTTGACCCAATGCGTTCGTATTCGCGTACGGAAAGGGGAACGCCGTGTCCGCGAGTCCGTGTGGGACACCAATCGGTTCGATTCCGGGAAATAAATGTTCGTTCAGGTTTGCCTCACGATTGAGATTGGCCGACAGATACCAGTCGTGCCATCCGTGGTAGCCGCAAAACAAAACCTTGTCGCGTCCGGTGGCACCGCGAGCGATGCGAACTGCCAATCCGCAGGCTTCGCCGCCGCACTTGGCATAGCGCACCATCTCGGCACAGGGGATGGTCCGGCATAGCTCTTCCGCCAATTCAATCTCAAGTTCATGGTTGATCGAATACATCGTGCCTTTACCAAGTTGATCTCGGACAGCAGCATCCACCACGGGGTCGCAATACCCCAAGATGATGGCACCGATGCCGCTGACCCAATCGATGTACTCATTTCCATCCACATCCCAAAATCGCGCTCCTTGGGCACGACTGGCATACACCGGCGAGATACCGTAGGCATAGCGTTGCGGCCGACGACTGACTAACTGCGTGCCTCCGGGAATCAGCTCCAGAGCGCGACGGTATAGTTCGTAAGATCTGGCAACTGTGCGCGTCATGGTGTTTTACCTGACAATCGCCACCCGGCTTGCCCGGGTGGTTTAACGGCTTCTGCGCTACTTGGACTGTCCCATTTCCATAAAGTACGGAAAAGCTTTGTAATCTAGTTACGTACAATCTCTAGCGGTCAATTCGCACGACCAATCCTGGCGCACCATTTGATCTTGATTGGGGAAGGAACACTAATCTTCTCTGATCTTCACTAATGGAGATCACCGAAGAAAAGGGTCGATCATTTTTCGTTCATTTCCATCGACAAACATGCGTTTTTGGAAAATTACGAAATGAAGTATGTCGGACGGACATTAGCTGCTGAAGTTAGATGACAATACGAACAGACTACTATTCGGAACGAATCGTCACGTATCCCATTTTTCGATTAGCGAAGATCAGTGTTCCCGATCTTCGTTCCCGCTCGAGGATTCCGGTCGGCGACGAACTTAGGACAGTCGAACTACTTCGAACGGCGCTTTCGCGAATATCGATCAAACCCAAATCGTTGCCTGCTTCGTGCGTTTCTCGCTGCCGCCCGGCAGGCGGCACCTATCACTCTCCCGAATCCCGAAACCCTAAACCCGTAGCTGGACCACGCCCTGAACCCTGACCTCTAACCTTTTCAACTGGTCGTAGCCGCCCTCAACCAATACCCGCCGTCCACTAGTAGCGTACTTCCGGTCACATAGTCTGCGTCGTCCGAGCAGAGAAACACTGCCGCGCGCCCGATATCTTCTGGAGTTCCAATTCGGCCCCATGGCAGCGTCGTACCGGCTGCTTGAATTGCGGCGGTACCCGCTTTTTTGTGCTCGCCGGGAGTATCAATCCAGCCCGGTTCGATCACGTTCACATTGATTCGATGCGGAAGCAATTCCCCGGCAATGGTAAACGCCATGTGGTTGAGCCCGGCCTTGGCGGCGTTGTATGCCACAGCACCGGCATAGGGAGTGCGAGCATGCACACTCGAGATGAAGACGATTTTTCCTCGGCCACCTTGGGCGACCATCTGACGAGCGACCAATTGGCTCATATGGAATCCGCCGGTTAGGGTTCCCGCGATGGTTCGCTCAAACATTTCGGCGTCGTAATCCAAGAACTTCCCTGCTTTCGAGAAAGCCGGATTGCTCACGAAGAGATCGATACGCCCCAACTGCTCCACAGCGGCTTGTACGATGCGATCGCAAGAGGATCGGGCAAATGCATCCCCCTCAACCAGCGCGGAGCGGCGTCCGAATGACGCAATTTCATTCAGGACGTCTTCGCTGTGAGAGGACGCTTGCCGGTCGTTGATGACGACATCGGCGCCCGCCCTTGCCAACTCAATAGCACAGCCACGCCCAATCCCCTGCGCCGCTCCTGTCACCAGTGCTTTTCGTCCGAGCAACCGCATCACATTTGCTTTCGTTCAACGTTCATGTCTTTTCTGCATTCACGTTTACCATTGTCGCATGCACACTCATGCACCCAGGAACGCCGGCATAATAGGTGACGAGTATTCGCTCCTGATCGACCTCACGTATCGACGGATGACCGAAAGTCCACTTGGCCATATCTTGCCAGTACTGCGCGAAATCAATATTCGTGATTCCTTGTGACAATGCGGCTCGCTCATCATGCACATGGATGGTTAGGCAATCCGCTTTCGGCCAAGTTTTACCGCCGTCGCCCGACGACCATAATCGTAATGTTCCCGGCAAATCGCGATCGACGACGAACACCAGTAGGCGGCCGTCGCGTAACCATAGAGGGGCGGCGATTTGGCCAGGAATCGTCGTTTCAACAGGCTGACTAGCTGCCTGGTTTCGCGAATTCAGGCGGGCTCGCAACAAGTAAACTGGCAGGTCTTGTTTGGAAGCTCGATCATGCGTCCAAAATAAACCTATGAACTCACCAGGGACATCAGTAGTACAGAGCCGTTGGTCCCAATAGTAAATCTGATGGCGCGGATCTTGAGCGACAAGAAATGGAGGATCAAAACTGCGGCCACCGTCTCTGGAAACGAGTAACCACGCACCGTGTTTCGGTGGCCTCGGATCATCAAATTCCTTGAAGCTTTCAAACGCAAGGCCAATCGCCCCGTCTGGCCATTTGAGCACGGGGCCGGTGATTGCCGTACCGGTCAGTCCCGGGGTGGGCACGATTTGCAAGTCGCTCCATGTTTCTCCTTCATCGGCCGATACGGCCATGAGCTGGCGGCTGCGAAGGATCCCCTCCGTCTCCGGATCAAACAACGGGCGGTCGGGATCCGTTCGATCGAACCAAGTCGTAAATAGCAGGAGTCGGCCGGGTTCAACCTCAACCATTTCCGCGCCGGTCAGCGATCCCGGGGCTCCTCCAATCTGTGATATGAAATTCGTCGCAATTGGGTTCCATGACTGCCCGTTCGTTCGTGAGCGACTCAAGCGAATGGTGGCCTGAGGATGATGTTTTGATCGGCCTGCGGTGAATCCGCAGAGCCACGTGCCCGAGGCTAGTCTCAACACACTATCGAAGAATGCCACTCGCCATGCTTCAGGTTGCGTTGGTGCGTCGTAAACGACGCTTCTGTCTTCGATGTGCAATGTTTACATCCCCTTCTTAAGTATTTAGGCGGTTGAGTGGTTCAGTGTGCACTGGCAGCCAGTGGCACACTCCTTCCGTTATCCTTCATCCCTCCTCCTCGCTCAATCAACTTCAGATTTTTTGTCTCGGAGGATCGCCCACCACGTGTAGTCGGAGCCGCTATGTTTACCCGAGCGCTCAACAAACAGCGATAGCAGCGCCGC
>JANNPR010001065.1:0-6027 GCA_031400345.1 Planctomycetota bacterium
CGTTCGCGGCTGGCGCCGCGATCTCGCCCTGGGCTGGATGATCTGCTGGGGCTTCGCCCCGAATACAGCCCTACCGGGAAATGGAACAAAAACAAACTCTGGCCCAATGCAATCTTTAATCTTGACTCGCAGAAACTACGAATGCCGTGCCACCCTACTTACAAATCGACTTCAGCTCGTGCACGAAGCGCTCTACTTCTTCGGCTGTGTTGTAGTGCAACATGCCGATTCGGACCATTCCTTGGGGCTCTAAGCCCAACGTGCGTGTCAGTTGCAACGCATAATAATTCCCATGCCATACGAAGATGCCTCGGTCCGCTAATTTTTGAGCGAGTTCCTTGGCATCGAATTTCGAATGAGTAATCGAAATGGTCGGTAAACGCTCGTGTAGCCTGGCTGAGTCGCGGATGCCCCACACGGTAACACTGGGAATCTCTGACAAACCTTGCAGCATTTGGACCAGCAGACCGCGCTCGAATTCCAGGATATGTTGATACGCTGCACCGAGCGCCTGGCGTCGAGGCAGTGTGGGCATGGAAACGATTGTTCTTCCTAGATCGGCCAAGTACTCGACGGCCGCTAGAGTGCCCGCAATACCTTCGTGATTTTGGGTACCGGTCATCCATTTCTCGGGAAGCACATTCGACGCCGGTTCGACTTTGTATGCCGGAATAGATTCCAGCAAATCACGGCGACCCCAAAGCACCCCCACATGTGGGCCGAAGAACTTGTAAGCCGAGCATGCCAAAAAATCACATCCAAATTCATCGACATCGATCCGTGCGTGCGGTGCGTAATGTACAGCGTCTAAGAACACCTGTGCACCGGCGGCACGAGCTTGTCGGCATATCTCAGCCACCGGATTCACAGTACCCGTAGCATTCGAGGCGCACCCTACCGCCACGAATCGAGTTGGCCTCGATAGCTTTTCGCTTAACTGGCCGAGGTCTAACGTACAATCGGCTGAGTTGAGGCCTATGAATTCGACGGTCGCACCCGCATCGCGAGCAGCCATGACCCAAGGAGTCACATTCGCATCATGGTCAAGCCGAGTCACAATAATTCGGTCCCCTGACCCCCAACTCCTGGAGAGCGCACGCGATAACGAAAATGTCAAACTCGTCATGTTAGCGCCAAAGATGACGCATTCGGGCTCCTGGGCGCCGATGAAATCAGCAACGGCTCGATGAGCCTCCTCAAGCATCGCATCACTTTCGCGGCCAGTGACAAACACACCGCCATGATTGGCGTTGCAATTCGCCAAATAATGACCGATGGCATCGATGACCCGTTGAGGTGTTTGCGAACCGGCTGGTCCGTCAAAAAATACCACCTGCCGCCCACCCATCGTTCTATGGAGTGCCGGAAACTGTCGTCGTATCGCACTTAACAACGCGGGTGTCGCTGGCATCATGCTCAGACTGAACGGCTTACGGTGACGTCCGATAATCCACAACCAAAACCTTATCAACTCGTGGCAAGGCTATTTCCACGAACTCTTTATGGGCTTGGTGGGGTAAATAAGCCGCGCGCCCTTTTTCGTCTTTGAACGTCACTAAGAAGCAGTGCGTGAAGCCTTGCGCTAAATTCTCCACGCTGACGTCAGTCCCCATCTCAAAATCATGGATGGCGTCAATCTTCTTGGGCAACTCGCGAAATGCGTCGACAACTTCCTTAACCTGCGCGGGCGTCGCATCGTCCTTGAATTTGAAGAGCACTACATGCCGGAGTAATTGTTGAACCTGGCTATGTCCCGACGTCAATGCGGATAACACTTGGTCGGCCACAAACTTATTTCCGGCGGCGTTTAGATGCACACCATCGGTGGTCAGGATATTTTTTTCCGCGTTGGATTGATTGTGTTCTTTGAGATGGCTCAGAAAGTCTTTCCGCAGATCAAGCAACTGCGTATTCGTATCCGCAGCCACCTTGCGACTGACATCACAATACTCATCGAGCATCTTGTCTAAAGGATTCGAGCTATCCGTCTTTTCACCAATCACGCTGGCCGTACAAAGGATCACGCGTGCGTTTGCTTCATGGATGGCTCGGATGATGCGTCGCAAACCGGCGTCAAAATCGTCTTTGGGGGTCCCCTTGCCATTTTGCGAATGCCATACATCGTTGATGCCGATATAGATCACAACCAGCGTCGGTTTCTTGCTAAGCACGTCTTTTTCGAGACGTCGTTCCAAGTCGGGCACCTTGTTGCCACTAATACCTGCGCCAATGACCTCGATGTCCAGGTCCTGATGTTTCTCGCCGAGTTTCTCCCGGACGAGCGTGACATACCCGCCGGGGCCAGCTCCGGCTTGAGTAATAGAGTCTCCAAGAAACACAATCCGTTCGCCTTTTGCTAGCGGATGAGCGGCGGAAGAAACGGCTGCGACGGAACTCATGTACAGCACCGTACTCGAAACAAGGGTCCCATAAGACAGCGCGGAAAATACCCTATTCATGGCAACTAGTTTCTCAAAAGGAGGGTCCAAGGTTCAGGTCTGGAACACGAGGCGAGCATACCGACTCAACCATCTAGATTCCAGCCGGGGTGAGTTTTCAGTTGTCAGTTCTCTAGCGTTCACCCATTCATTCCAATCTCGGCGGAGAGACTTGGGAAGAGTCCCTATGTTTTCAGCATGGAAGATGTCATTATTTGCTTTTCTCGCTTCCTGATTGCAATGGTTAGGTCCGGCGTTCGGAGTGCGGGAATCGTGTCCCTCAGTGGGCCATACGACGTCCGTAGACACTGGGTTAGTTGTCTTAGGACTCGGATTGGCGTTCGGTCGTTAGGAAGTTTCCATGAAACTGGCAGGCGACACGGGTGTCATTATCGTCGACCACGGCTCGAAACGGCGAGATAGCAATGAAATGCTATTGGCTGTGGTGGCGACGTTCGTTGAGCACACCGGACATACGTTTGTTGAACCCGCGCATATGGAATTGGCGGAGCCTTCCATTGACACCGCGTTTCGTCGCTGCGTCGAACGCGGAGCCAAGTTGATCGTAGTCCATCCCTACTTCTTGCTACCTGGCCGCCACTGGGATGAAGACATCCCGCGACTGGCCGCACAGGCGGCTAGCAACCATCCCGGTATTCGTTTCTTGATAACCGCACCTGTGGGCCTTCACCCCCTCATGACGCAAGTCATCGAACAACGAATCGAACAGTGTCTAGCTCATGCAAGCGGAGTACAAGGGGCATGTGAACTATGCGACTCGACAGATAAGTGCCAATTCCATTCGCAGAGATAAGTAGGAGACGGCAGCGCAGCTTGCGTCGTTTTTCAATAGAGGGTCGTCACTGCGCGCCCGATGATGGCAGTCGCTAAAAGTCGAGCTGCACGCCTAGACTCAAACCATTTGCGAATAGGCTCGTATCGTTTTCACGGCTGGTGAAACCCATACTAGGCAACGTGTAATCGACCTTAGGAGCGGCCCGGCTTATCCCACCCATATACATGCCCGTGTACCCAAATCGCATCGACAACCCGTCTACCAACTCCAACAGCAATTCAGCTCGCCATTCCGTTAGCGGTGAAAACTCTTGGCGTTCGAATGAACTGTTAAAACTGTTCGCGTACAGATGCGTGGGCCGGTCGCCACTTTCATGCTCAGAAGCGATCTGTCCTAAGAATCGTGCATGTTGGCGATTGTAAGCCGACATCCCGCGGACTTCAGCTACCAACGACACAAAGCTGTAACGATGGGACCACCGAGCTCCCACCTGGGGGCCGATCAGATGATTGTCAACGTTTGAGTCCCAGAAACTCGTATCCAACACGCCACCGAAGCCGACGGCCCGATAATTATCGCGCACTCGCAGATACCGAACTCCGCCAAAGAAATCGAGCATACCTATATCGGCTGGGCCAGGCTGGGTAAAAAACGCCATAGCTTCGACGCCCGTCAATGTGGTCGTCGCGTATTGATCAAATTGTGTGAACTGTGGCAAGAATTGCAGTAAGTCATCGGCGTCCACTGGCGCGGGTCCGTCAATGGTTCCGTCCAGCGGAACCGTCGTGTCCTGCCCGTCGCCCCCGAAGATGCCGTCACCGTCCAAGTCGTCGTCAATGCCATCTGTATTGGAATCGCGAAACCCTACGATTAGCGATTGCGGGTCGCTGAAAACAATTAGGGCACCGTCGGAACTTAAGGTTTCGCGCTGTCGTGCGTTGAGTACGTTCATCATCCAACCCGTCTGCCCGTCGGACCAGCCGAATTGAAAGCGATCGCCCCAATCCCCATTGGGGTCGATCCAACTGGTATCCAAGGTGGAACTCAAGGTGACCGTACCCCCAGCGTCATGGGGGACTACGTAGGTTGTGTTAGGATCACCCACAGTCGTCGCCCGGGGCGGTGTCATCAGGAAAAACACCCGATCGTAGCTGAAGAACAGGCCGTCGAGAGGAGACCAGTCGACGTAGTCGTTGACTTCATTTCGTTCAGGGATGACTGGCGCATCGTACGGGTCGGGAAATGGAAGTTGCTGGCCGTAATTACCGGACGGGATGCCATCCCAAGGCTGGGCAGACGTGGTTGACGCTCCGGCCGCGCAAAGTCCAAACACCAACAGCAATACACTGCACCAACGCACTACCGTCATAAGCAATATCCTTGATCGCGACGACTCGGGTCGAGTGACTTTGCCTGCGGTGCTGCTTAGGCTGCCGGGTTTAATCATGACTATCGTCAGCCGTCGTACAAATCGCAGGCGCGGTGCATCCGCGCCCAAACTATCCTGGCAGTATAGGTGGTCGGTCCCCCAGTCCTTACCGGTTGAAAACTTCTGATACGCTGGGTGCAATTGGCATAACCGGTATGACTCAACTCCCACACAGGTCCCTACAATCCGAATAATCGTTACAAATTAAATTTCGGCTAGGTCACACCATCATGAATCAGTTTGGTTCATCCGATTCTCTATCGGAACCGGTCCGTAAAAGACGTCCTTCGTCACAGCCTCGGACGCGCTGTAGCGAATCTGCTGGACTCGCGGAATTGCAGGAATTGCGACAGCTCTTGCTGGGTGAACTTCGTCGAGTTGCTGCCGAACCCGACTACCTCCAGGGTCAACCGGCCCATGCCTGTTGCACGCGCCAGCTAAATCAAATGCGAATGACTCCCTTAGAGGCCCGAGCCATCTTGCTGGCATTTCGTTCGAATTCCAAATTGCGCAAAAATCTTCCAAAAGTTCTCGAACGATTGCGCGAGGAAATGAAGCATCTCAAGGACAACGACGAACGGCAATCGTTTGACTGTCCGCTGTTAGAAGACGGTTTATGCTTGGTGCATCAAGAAGCAAAGCCAATTGGATGCTTGGCTTGGCACCCGGCGGTGGCTGACGAAAGAAGCGGCGACTCACATTTCACGCCCCAAGGCTGGCGGGCATTCGACATTCGGGACATGTTGAACGATGCGGTCTACGGCAGTGATTGGAAGGTGCGGGCGATTCCCTTATGTTTGCGTCGAATATTCGCCGAGGAACTCGCGCAGTTAGGTAACGCTCCCGCGACTGCGGAATTTCTCGATCTCGTGAAAGATAACCAGAGTAGCAAAAAAGGGAGTGCCGGCGTCCACCGACCAAAAGGTTCACCTGCTAGAGATCGTCCTGGCACGCTAGAAACTGGAAAGCTAGAAACTAGCGAGGCGCTAACGCGCGGCTCGAAGAAGAAGCCTCCTGGCCGTCGCCCGCCGCGGCGGGAACGCGAGTGGATCGCTGGCTAGGAGGCCATTCCGGAATCGGCGGTAGCTTAGCGATCTGAAACCCGTAGGTTTCTCGATCGCGGTCTGCCAGTAGATAATCCAGAGGTTGATGTTGATGAACCGCACGATTATCTGGTCGAGCAACTTCCCATAATAGATTCTGCGTCGCCAACCGCTCGGCGTACCAAGGTTCATCGTCCAGAGATTCCCAGTTGTACTCCTTCCCGCCATCGCTTCGCGTCTGCACATTCCACAGCTTACGGGTTGTGGGGAAGCAGTTATCTTGTCCGCTAAT
Organism: Planctomycetota bacterium; assembly: GCA_031400345.1. Classification (GTDB taxonomy): domain Bacteria; phylum Planctomycetota; class Planctomycetia; order Pirellulales; family Pirellulaceae; genus JANNPR01. The sequence continues at coordinate 5,999 of JANNPR010001065.1, forward strand.
TTGGAAACTTCTGCGGGCCATCTCTAAAC
>JANNPR010001068.1:0-6600 GCA_031400345.1 Planctomycetota bacterium
CCCGGCTCACCTTCCCAAATGATGGCTGCCTTATTGCGCCGCGTCGTCGTTAAATGGACATCTAAGCAGTTGTAAGACGCATTAGTTTTCCCGCCAACAAACCAGTTCGCAAACGGTTCTTTCCATTCCAATACTTTGTCAAATGGCTTAAACCAATGCAGCTCTTCGCGGGCCAGCTTCCCCCAAAAGGCTTGCGGGTCGGCTTTGGATTCGTCATAGAGTTGGGTGTAGGCTTGCAGGCTTCCGATCTTCGCCTTCGCGGCGAATTCCGGTGCGGGAGAGAACAATCGCGTTTCCTGCATCACCGTTTCAATTTGGCCGCTTGACGACATCGTGTCTATCTCCGAACCACTTCGCGAATAAAGAAACGCGATTGTAGAAGTGCCCTGTGGGAGTGTCAACGAACTGCCGGCCGCGCCGTTGCCGCCGGGACTCGCAACGGGTTAACATAGAGCGATGAAAGCAACCGGCCGGATACTGCAGTTCTTCGGGTTATTGCTGCTGCCAGCGGCAATTGTCATGGAATTGACGAAAGGCATTGGTCGATCTTCCGGTGTTAGCGATATGCTGATAATGATGGTCTTTGGATTTTGTACCTTCTACACAGGGCGGTTCGTGGAAGGATATGCTCGCGGGTAATCAAGGCCTTAAGGCACTAATCGTCCTGGCATTCGTTCTGGTAATCAATCCAGTTCTTTCCCAGCGATTCGTTGTTGCACAGCTTTCAGGTTCCACTGTTTACAGTGCACCAGCGGCCATTGAGGATGCACCCAGCGCGGTGAGCCGCAGCTTAGAGCGTTTTCGCGGCTTCGTAGCTAGCGGACAGGTAGACGAAGCCGTGGACGCTATCCGCCTCATCCTGGAAGCCGATTCGAGTGGTCTGATTCGGCTGGATCGATTGGACACTGACCCGGTCGGCATAGATTCTTTTGTCCCCGTGCGCCATGTGGCGCATATCGAATTGGCGAACGCCTCGTACGCCCTGCCGGAACTGCTCCAACGCTACCGCCGGGACACTCGGGCTGCCGCCGCTCGTCTTTTCGAACGAGCTCGGGATACACAGGACAATGGATTGTTGTCGCGTGTGGCGGAACAATTCTTTCTTAGTGAACTTGGGGACGACGCACTGTATTCGTTAGGCGAGATTGCGCTGGAACAGGGAAACTTTGCTTCGGCACGAGAATGCTGGGAATGTCTGCACCCTCATTTTCGCACATCTAAGGAATGCGCACGGTCCGTCGATGCCAGATCAGGCGTGCCGATATTTTCAGCCCTCATCGGGATCGATTTTGAAAAACACTGGACGGAATTGACTCCGCTGTTGAATCCGCCTCCAGGCCAGATGAGCTGGTTGAGCTATCCCGATACGGATTTGAATGTCGATGAAATTCGAGCGCGGCTGGTGCTTGTGTCGATCCTCGCCGGCGACACAAAACGTGCCGAAATCGAGTTGGAGCTGCTGCGCCGTTTGGCTCCTGATGTCCAAGGGCAATTGGGTGGCCGCGACGGCACGCTTCAAGGTCTGTTGAAAAATGTACTCTCTGAAAGTCGCACATGGCCAACGGCTCTTGAGCCGACCGATTGGCTTACGTGGTTAGGGAGTAACGATCGCAATCAGAAGGACCTGCGAACAATCAGAGAGGTCGGGCCAGTTTTGTGGACGATTCGTTATTCTCCGAGACGTCAGGATCTGTGGATGAAATCCTCTTTTCTGACGGACAACGTTAGGCATTTGCCTATCGCGCAGCTACCCACGCCGCTTGTATTGAATAAGCTGGTCGTCCTACCGATAGATGAAACACTTGACGATGTCCACGCCTTCCATTTGTATTCTGGGGAGCGAGCGTGGCCGATCCCACCCGATCTAATGAATGAAGCTGACGGGCTCGTTCGACTAGGATACCTGGCGAATCAGTCCATTTCGGTTGCCGCGGACGGAATGTTGTTCGCCCGTGTTCCCATTCGCTCGGTCGATGAACCAAAGTCGAAGTTTTTCTCTGGCACACGTTTGTCAGAACCGTCTCGTTTGGTCGCCGCAAATTTACACGCACAAAAGAAGTTGTTGTTTGAGGTTCGATTGGAGTCACCGGACTGGCAGGGTGAATGGACCGTCAGTGGAGCTCCCGTGGTGGAGGGAGGTAAGTTGTACGTCGTCTTGAGACGCCGAGACGGGGTTCGAGAAGAGTCGCACGTGGCCAGTTTCGATCGCCAAACGGGTCGATTGCAGTGGAGGCGTTTTGTGTCGGCCAATGCCGACTCGCAGTCCGCCCCTCCCGAATCGAACCAACAACAATTGCTGTGCAGTTACGGCGGTTACCTGTTCGTCAACACCAATGAAGGCGTTATCGGAGCAATACGGGCCATCGACGGGACGCCAAAGTGGATTGTGCGTTATCCGCGAATAGCGTGGTCATCCACGTCACCCGACCACAACGGAGCACACGTGAAGCGGTTGCTGAATCCGTGCATGGCGCATCAGGACCTTGTCATCGTGGCACCACGCGATTGCGATCGCATATTCGCAATCGATATCGCGACGGGTCGACTACGATGGTCGACCTTTCCCGAACAGGCACTGGACGCGACGTACTTACTAGGAGTTGCCCATGGGAACTTGGTTGCCACGGGCGATTCAGTGTATTGGATCAACATCGTGTCGGGTCGAATTGTGGCTCAGTTTCCGCCGCCGCGCCGGACGGTTCCTGGAAACGCACGCGACCCCACACGTGGTGCTGGCTGCGGCCTGTTGGCCGGGGGCGAGGTTGTCTGGCCCACGCCCGATGCAGTTCTGGTATTTGACGCCTTGCCTTCAAGCCCGAGCGACCCACTGCCACGAATCCGCTACCGCTATGATTTGGCGGTAAGGGGCCTAAGGGGTGGCCATCTAATTAAGGTGGCAGACGTGTTACTTTTGTCTGGCCCGCATGGCTTGACGGCGTTGCGTGTTGACAGCGATAGTAACGAAGACGACTGATCGCTCTTGGACCCCGGCTGCGAGTCTGCGAATGCTTTCCGACGACGACATGGATTCGGTTCAACAGCTCCATCAAGCCTATCAACAGATCACGGCGGAGCTTTCGAAAGTAATCGTTGGTCAGCACCAGGTAATTGAAGAACTCCTCATTGCTTTGTTCGCTGGCGGTCATTGTCTGTTGGTGGGCGTGCCCGGATTGGCCAAAACGCTCATGATCCGCAGCCTTGCGAGTGCATTGGCGTTGAACTTTAACCGAATTCAGTTCACACCGGATTTAATGCCGTCGGACATTACCGGTACAGACGTCATTCAAGAGGACAAGGCCAGCGGCCATCGTGAGTTCCGATTTCTGCGAGGTCCGATCTTTGCAAATTTAGTGCTTGCCGACGAAATCAATCGCACGCCCCCCAAGACTCAGGCAGCCTTACTCGAGGCGATGCAAGAGCACCACGTGACGGTTGGCGGCCGCGTCCATGTTTTGACCGAGCCGTTCTTTGTGCTGGCAACGCAGAATCCGATTGAGCAAGAGGGAACGTACCCGCTCCCCGAGGCGCAGCTCGATCGATTCATGCTCAACGTGAAAGTCGATTATCCGTCGCAAGCAGAAGAATTGGAAATTGTACGACGAACGACCTCGGACAGGGATGTGCAAATATCTCCGACGTTGACCGCGGAACAGGTCCAATCCATGACACGTATCGTGCGGCGGACACCGATCGCGGATCATGTATCGCTGTATGCTTTGCGGATTGCACGAGCCACTCGAGCGGGTCTACCCGAATCTCCGTCCTTCGCCAAGGAATACATAACGTGGGGAGCCGGCCCACGCGCCAGTCAGTATCTGGTCTTGGGTGCTAAGGCGAGAGCCGTTCTACACGGTCGGTCACATGCGACGCAGGACGACATTCGCGCCGTTGCCCCCACGGTTCTGAGGCACCGGATCAAAACCAACTTCAATGCCGATGCCGAAGGTGTCACGGCCGACGACTTAATTCGTCGCGTGATGGAATCGGTCCCCGAAATAGCATCAACTGACTCACGTGGAAAAGTCCCCGAAGTATTTCGATCCGCGAACGCTGGCTAAAATTCAAGGGCTGCGCCTGCGAGCTCGCCACATTGTGGAAGGTTTCGTAGCCGGCTTGCATCGTAGCCCGCTCAAGGGCTTCTCCATCGAATTTGCCGAACATCGCGAATATGTTGCCGGTGATGACCTGAGGTATCTCGATTGGCGATTATTCGGCCGCACCGACAAGCTCTACCTCAAGCAGTTCGAAGATGAGACCAACCTTGTCTGTTGCTTAGCCGTCGATACCAGTGAGAGTATGCGCTATCGCGGCCCCGAGTCGTCTCTCTCTAAATTTGAGTATGCGGCCAGTCTTGCCACGGCGTTGGCATGGCTAGTCCTACAACAACAGGACGCAATTGCCGTGGCAACTTTCGATAGTCAGCTTCGCAGCTTTGTGCGACCTAGTGGTAGCCCTACCCAAATGCAGCAATTGTTACATCTCCTGGAAACCGCACGTCAAACTGGCGAAACGGCCACGGGAATTACGTTTCATGAGCTGGCGCAACGCCTGGTGAAACGTAGTGTCGTGGTCATATTTAGTGATCTGTTCGACGATGTGGAGAAACTTTTAGCGGGTTTGAAGCAACTGCATCATCGCCACCATGATGTGATCCTGTTCCAGATTATCGATCCTGCGGAGCAAGACTTTGCGTTCTCTGGAACAACACTATTCCGGGGACTAGAACAATTCGGAAACGTCGTCACCGATCCAGTGACCTTGCGTCGTGCCTATGTGGCCGAATTCAACAACTATTTAACCGCGCTGCGACGCGGCGTCCGCGAATTGGGTATGGATTACCAGATGTTGCGAACTGATCAACCTTTCGATGTGGGACTGTCCAAATTTCTGGCGAGACGCATGTCAAAGGTCAAATGAGGCATGGTGGTCAGCGCGATCCTCTTATTCTGGTTCTTAACTAATACAGCAATGCTCGGATGGGGTCTGGCTGCGTCCATTCCAATTATCATACATCTGTGGAGCCGGCGACGTTTCCGTGAAGTGGAATGGGCTGCCATGCAGTTTCTTCTGGCTGCGCTGCGCCGAAATGCGCGACGATTACGTATCGAGCAGATTCTGCTGCTGGCTGTGAGAACGATTGTGATTTTGTTGTTTGCGATCGCTCTTGCCGATCCAAAATGGGTCCCTTTGTCGGACGGACAGCATGGTCCCGTCACCGTGCAGACCCATTACGTCTTTGTGATTGACGGGTCCTATTCGATGGCTACGGAAACCCAAGACGGTACTCGGTTCGACCTCGCACGTCGCCGCGCCAAAAACCTTGTTCAGCAAGCAGTCCCAGGCGACGGCTATTCGCTGTTGTTAATGGAACCGAGTCCGCACGTTGTGCTGAGCGCTCCTACACAGGAAACCAGTCAAATTATGTCCTCGCTCGACACGATCCACTGGCAGTATCGTGGCGCGGAGCTAGCGCCCACGCTGGCTTACTTGGAAAGACTCGCAGCGTCGACTGGTCGTCAAGATCGCAGGTTTCAACGCACACACATTCGGTTTTTCACCGATCTTGGAGAAAACACTTGGGGTGCCATAAGCACGCCGGAGTGCCGCAGTGCATGGACGCGAATAGCTGACCACTGCGAGCTACAAATTGATGATGTCGGAGATCGCACGTCGGACAATGTGGCCGTCACCCGGTTGGATCTTGGCGAACCCTACGTGACTATGGATCAAGATGCTACGCTATCGGCGGAACTGCAAAACTTTGGGACGTCTCAGGTCTCAAAAAATATCGAATGGTTTGTGGACGGAGTAATGGTGTCCCAGGCATCAGCGACTCTAGAAGCCGGTAAGAGCTCTACCGCGCAATTGACGCATCGCTGGCAGACGAGTGGCATGCACGTGATTGAACTACGTTTACCGCGCGATCATCTGCCCGTGGATGACCAACGCTGGCTATCGGTGCTGGTCCAGGGTCAGGTGGATGTGCTGTGTTTGGAGGGTTCGCTAGACGCCGCACGTTTTGTGGAACTGGCATTAACGGCGAGTGAATCGCAGGCACAACGCCATATACGAGTGACAAGACTGGCAGCCTCCGCGCACACGTATACGGATCTGCACGAGTACGATTGTGTTTTTCTTTGTGATGTTTCAAAACTCGGAGAGAACGAAGTGACGAGGTTGTCCGAGTACGTCCGCAGAGGGAAATGCCTGGTGTTTACGATGGGGGAACTGGTCCGCGAAGAGAATTACAACGTCGTGGTGAAAACAGGTCTCGTCCGTGGCGGTTTGCTTCCGGCCACGCTGGATGGCACTCGCGCCGAACGGCAGTACTCGTTGGAACCGTTGGCTTACTCCCATCCGATAGTCGCCTCCTTTCGAGGTTTCGAGCGCGCTGGATTGCTCTCTGTCCCGACTTGGAAATACGTGCGACTAGAACCCATAGAAGGAGCTCGGGTGGCACTTGGTTTTGATACTGGGGATCCCGCGTTAGTGGAGGCCAAAATAGGCCGCGGCCGTTGTATTATTTTGGCGACGGCGGTCTCTCCAGCCTCGCTGGACAACAGTGTATCGCCAACTCGTCCTTGGTCCGCGCTAGCCACC
>JANNPR010001074.1:0-3562 GCA_031400345.1 Planctomycetota bacterium
GGACCTCTTTCGTCAATCACATCCTTGTGGCATCGGTCAAATTACCCAGAACAATTGAACCCACCGACTACGTTTGCGCATATTCGCTGTAAACGGGTGACGAGTGTAACTACGCGTCGGATTAGTATAAACGTTTCGACTAAGCGCCATCGGTTAAAGTTCCACGGAAGAAACCTGTGTCCAATGGCGCTTGATACGCAATCTCCAACGCGGGATGACTCATATTCTCCCGCTTCTCTTGGCGAGCTCGCAGGGCAAGATCGAGCACCGTGCTGGTAAGTAACGTGCGTTCAACAGGATAGCGAGGCGCGCCCGCAAAAAAACGCTCGATGTTATAAGTCAACGGGTTGAAAAAATTCGCCCCCGGTGGAGGAGGTAGATAAAAACAGGTCGATACCGGGTCGGTACGACCATCGACGGTCGCGGCAAAACCAAAATCAGATACCGATTCGACTAGGTTGAGTGCCGCCCCACGAGTTCCATCGACATAATCAACCAAGATGGCTTGCGGTCGCAAAACCTGTTCGCGAACGTCTCCATAGTTCGCACTGGGACACCGATTGATTGCGGCCCGCAACAGCTTCCACGACCATCTACCAGTATCACCCGCTCTCCAGACGTCCTGCCCCTCCAGAAAGCTGACCGAGCGGACGCCTGACTCGCCTCCACGCCGTCTTTCCAGCATGCACTGCAAGGTTTCCAGCGCATGAAAAAAATAAATTTCTTCCGTGTTGCGGTCGTAACCGAAGACGACCAGCGCCTCGCGAAATGGGGTTTCTAATGGCGGCTCGATTTCTGGTAGGCGCCATGTTACTGGCAACGAAGAACCTGCCATCATTGGGATTTTCAGCTCCCGCGACTGCCGCACCATCTCTGCGGCTTTTTGAAAATCGAAGGACAAATGCTTATCGCAGAATACCGGTACCATCTTTCCGCTACGGCGAAAGACCGAAACGATTTTCTGAAATAATTCGTAACGAGGGTACATGATTTGACCGCGCTCATTGAGCGGGTAGTCACCATGTTCGATGATGAGCAACACGCCGTCGATATCCAACGACGCTTCGCCCCCTAGCGCTTCCTCCACGGTTTCACAAAGTTGAATCCCATATTTCTTGCAAACGGATCGCGATAAATCGTCATTCGGGTACTGGTCGTTGTACATCCGCGCTAGCTGAAATGGCGGCTGATGATGAAAGCCGTTACGCGTGTAACCAAAGATAAATCGGCCAGCGATATGGTACGCATGCGACCGGAGCCGATAGATTGAGTTGATGGCTGCGATTCGGAGTGGCCGTCCGGCCGTATTCGCTACCGGTGCCTCTGGTTCCACCGAGGCACTCTGCGCCGGGCCGTCCAAAACAGATGCAGCCAATACCGCGGCTGGCGTACCACCTAGAAAATCACGTCGATTCACGGGCACAACGAATCTCCTTATGACGTTGCGATCCATTGAGCGTCATATTTGGGTCTCTTGAATCACCGCATGGGGCACCGCCTACCGGAAGAATCTCAGGCCAAAGTATATGAATGGCTGGAGACGTTTCTGGCGTAACTTGCCGATCCTACGGTAGGACAAGCTCGATCCGCTTCAGCACCATTAACTCTCGGCCGGATATTTCCTGCGGTCGAATAACGAGCGTATGTTCGCCCCTTCGGTCTGCGGCAAGTCGGAACTCTTCCTTTCGAAATTCGCCTTCCTCCGTGGGGCGGATCGGGCACAACTTCTGCTTGTCGCCTAGTTCCAAAATGAAACTACCTCCGGCCGCGTCAGCAGGTGCGGAATAAATCACGAATGCCTTGAATATCCCTTGCTTTGGAATCAGAAACATGCGGAACTGCCAGCTCAGCCAGCTTTCCTTGCTCGTCCAGTTTGACGTCACCAGCTCTGATGACGCTGAAACGATCGAGAGTTCAGCCCCGTGAATTTCTGCTTTGTCGACAGGAAGAATAATTGTGCCGTTTCCCTGTTGATTAATCACGATCGGCGTTTGTTCCGACCTCGCCCTACTCGACTTCGCTTGCGCTCGCGAGCGGCCCGAGTCAGTGGGGCCCGCGGATGATTGTGGAACACGTGACTGGGTTGTCGACATCCAATACGCGATTCCCGATACACCCACGGTCGTAATCGCGATTCCCAGCAATTGCAGCCCCCAGATACCAAGCGCTCGTGATAATTTTCCTTTCTTCGCTCGCGACGAATAGCGAGGGGTAACGAAATCGTGATCGGGCACAACGGTCGAAACAGCGTATGCTTCCGCCACGGACTTGCCGGTCACAAAAGGATTGGGAGTTTCAATCACCGGGCTCATCGAATCGGCTGAAACCGGGATAGCGTCTGACTCGCGAACATTCGAGATTTTGTTGTCCGCAACGGACGTTGAGGACGTCAAGAGAAATGCGTCATATGCTCCTTTGGTCACAGGATTTAACAGGCAAACTCGAGCAGCTGAGAGTTCGTTGAGCAATTTCTGGGAAAGGGACCCTCGAGGTCCACTCTGCATGGTTCTTACGTTCGCCATGCGCTGATCGGCAGCGGTGGAAATAACCCGGTCGTCTCGTTCGAACCGCATTAATCCCAACAATTGGTAGTAGTCGACGGGTCGCTGAGGCGATTCGATTTTTAACCAGTGATAGTACGGGTCAAATTCTTCGGACATGACGATTGGGGCTCTTGATCAACGAACATAGCAAGCCGGGCTTCCAAAGCTCGATGCTATTTTTTCTGTCGCGATCGAGCAAAGCGAATTCCGCAGCCTACAGGGGGTGTCTCAGCCTTCTCCGGAGTCTTTCCAGCTAGCGCGGCGGAAACGGCATCTTCGACATGCCGATGCTTGACCTTTGATTCGTCGGAATTGTCGTCCATAGCGCCCATGTAAATGATTTTTCGCTGCTTGTCGAGCACGAAAAACTCAGGTGTCCTTGTGGCTCCGAATTCACGAGCGATTCGCTGACTTTCGTCGAACAAATAGGTAAACTGATAGCCTTTAGCGTTTGCGCGTTCTTTCATTGCAGGGAGCAAGTCGTCGGCAACCGTATTCACATTGATCGCCACGAGACCGACTCGGCTTTCCGGCGGGGCATGTTTCTTTGCAAATGCGACCAACCGATTTTCGTAGTCGACTGCATAAGGACAGCTGTTGCAGGTAAACGCCACAACGAGGACATCCTTCTGCTTAAAATCGGTCGAAGAGTGCATTTTGCCGTCGACGCCCGGGAGATCGGTCCAAGAAGGGGCCGACTCACCAATGTTGCGGTCCGAGTTATATTTTCCGGCCCAGCACGCCACCGTCCAAAACAGAAACGTGAATAAGTACGCCAACGATAACGGTCGCCCCATGGCAGGCTCCAGAAGGTCCTAACTATACGGTAAAGCTTTGACAAAAGGTTGTCTTAATATAGTCGACGAATCTCTTTAAGAAAACGTCGCCGACCTATTGGAAGGGCGGAGCCTTTCAAATCAGAGACGCACTTGAGTGCAATGCTCGCGCTGGTATAGAACCGTTAGCCGTTTAGTCGACTCAGAGAATCGACAATGATTTAGCGAGGTGCGACGGACCCG
>JANNPR010001079.1:0-12392 GCA_031400345.1 Planctomycetota bacterium
ATAACCCTTCGTTTACCACGAAGCCTGCGGGTTTGAATGTCAATGAGGGGCCAGGTGCATCGATCAATGTTACGCCATTGACAGTATTCGACATTGATGTCAACGAAACTCCTGGGGCGGTGATGGATGTAACGGTTACGATCGGCAGCGGAGATGGCTTGTTGACCGTGGGAGGTAGTTTGGCCGATCTGGATCCCTCGGCAGAAGTTGTGAGACTTCAAGGTTCCCTGGCGAACCTCAATAGCACATTGGCGACATTGACATACACCGTCCCGAACGGTGATTTTAATAGCATCAATAATGGCGGCGATTTGAACGTTAGTGTCGCGCTCAACGACCGCGGCAACTCTGGTGCCGGCGGTGGTGGCGTCATTACGGATTCGTTCACCATTGCCGTGAATGCCACCAACGACGCACCGATTGCGATCGTCCCTGCATCCGTTCCTGCCTTGAACGAAGGGCCCAACGCATTTCGAGATATTGTCGGTGTGGACGTAACCGACGTCGACGTGAATGAGACTGTGGGAGGTCAACTCCAAGTGACCTTGTCGATTCCCGCTGGAGACGGAACGCTCCGCGTGACAGGAGCGGCTACCGTCACAGGAAATGACAGCAACTCTGTCGTCGTTACGGGATCCTTAAACAATGTACGGAGCACCCTTGGCACCCTACGATATCTAGTACCCGACGGAAATTTCAACAGTCTCAACAATGGTGGGGACGTTGTGGTCACGGTGTTCGTAACCGACCAAGGTAACACGGGCGGTGCCGCGTTGACTGACACGCGAACGTTTAACGTTCCTGTCGCCGCTTCCAATGACGACCCGACCATCGCCAAGCCCGCCGGCTTAAATGTCAACGAAGCGGCAGGTGCGGTGTTGACCATCACCACGCTGTCGATTAACGATGTCGACGTTAACGAAACTGCCGCGGCACAGCTTGATGCTGCCGTCTCCATTCCGCTGGGTGACGGTACCTTGAATCTGACGGCGATGGGCACTGCGGCCGTAGGCGGCAATGGTACGAATGCCTTAACGGTCAGCGGCACGCTTAGCGATATCAATTCGACGTTGGCGACGCTGACCTACACCGTCCCTGACGGCAATTTTAATAGCCTCAACAACGGTGGCGACGTCGTATTTACCGTAACGGCCGACGACAACGGCAACACGGGAACGGGCGGGGGTGGGAATATTACCGACACGTTTAGCGTCGCTGTCAATCCTACCAATGACGCTCCAATCGCCAGCGTTCCCGCGGCAACACTTGTTTTGAACGAAGGGACCAGCGCAACGCTTCCGATCAGCGGCGTTTCGGTGAGCGATGTTGACGTCGGCGAAACCACAGGCGGCACTCTGCGAGTCACATTGTCGATTCCCAGCGGCGATGGAACACTTCACTTGACTCCTTCCGCGGCGGCGGTTGTCAGTGGCAACGACAGTGTATCGGTGGTCGTGACCGGAACACTCGTCGACGTCAACAACACTCTTGCCAGTTTGACATATACCGTTCCGAACGGGGACTTTAACAACGTCAACAACGGAGGCAATGTAGTCGTAACCGTCAACGTTACTGATCAGGGAAACACTGGAAGCGGTGGTCCTCGATCCGATACTCGCGCCTTCAATATTTCGGTGACCGCCACAAACGATAATCCTACGGTCATCAAGCCCACTGGCCTGAATGTGAACGAGAATGTCGGCGCCACGTTGAATATCACAACGCTTTCGGTCGCTGATGTCGACGTGAATGAGCAGTCCGGCTCACAGATGACAGTGACTCTGGCGATACCGGCGGGCGATGGGTCCTTGTCCGTCAACGGCTCGCTAGCCGACCTCGATCCAGCAGCGGAATCGGTCCGCTTGCAAGGCTCGCTTGCGAATTTGGTTAGCACATTGGCGACGCTAAAGTACTTCGTGCCAAACGGAAACTTCAACAGCATCAATAACGGCGGGGACGTGATTGTTACGGTAACCGTCAATGATCAAGGTAATACCGGGACCGGTGGTGGCGGCAATGTTACGGATTCTTTCAATATCGTCGTCAACCCAACCAATGACAAACCGCAAGTGACGGTGCCTGGTAGTGTAGCTGCTGTGAGTGAAGGCCCCGGCGCTACTCGCGCCATTAGCGGTGTTTCAATTAGCGATGTCGACGTCAGCGAAACATCTGGTGGAACAGTTCAAGTTACCGTGTCGTTGCCCAGCGGCGATGGCAGGCTGAACGTCACCGCGAGTGGTGCCGCAACGGTGAGTGGTAACGGCAGTGAGTCCGTAATTGTGACCGGAATTCCAAACGACGTTAACACAACATTGGGAAGCTTGACGTTTACCGTTCCGAACGGAGACTTCAACAGCAACAATAATCCTGGCGACGTTGTGGTAACGGTCCAGGTGAACGATCAAGGCAATACCGGCATCGGTGGTCCCCAATTCGATACGCGTACCTTTAACATTCCAGTGTCCGCCACCAATGATAACCCGACGATCAGCAAACCCAGCGGCCTGAACTTGAACGAAGGCACTGGGGCTACATTGAATATTACGACTCTTTCGGTAGCTGACGTCGATGTGAATGAATTACCGGGCACTCAAATGACAGTAACGTTGTTGATTCCCGTGGGCGACGGATCTCTATCCGTGAATGGATCGCTCGCCGACCTTAATGCGGCGCCGGAGACGGTGAAACTACAGGGCTCGCTTGCGGATTTAGTTAGTACGTTGGCAACCCTGAGATACCAAGTGCCAGACGGCGACTTCAACAGCATCAACAACGGCGGAGACGTCGTCGTAACCGTACGCGTTAATGATCAAGGAAATGTTGGCACCGGGGGAGGAGCGGACGTTGTCGACAGCTTCAATATCGTAATCAATCCCACGAACGACGGGCCAGTTAGCACCGTGCCAGCGGCGGTCGCGCCCTTGAATGAGGGAACGGGGGCATCTCGCTTCGTGCCCGGAGTTTCCGTAAGCGACGTGGATGTAAGTGAAACAGTCGGCGGAACGTTGCGCGTTCTGTTAACACTCCCTAATGGGGACGGCAGACTCGATGTTGCTGCTTCAGGAGCTGCTTCGGTCACCGGCAATAACAGCAATGCGGTCACGGTGATTGGTACGGTTGCTGACCTCAATAATACCTTGTCTAGTTTGAGGTATACGGTACCGAACGCCGACTTTAATAGTCTCAACAATGGTGGCGATGCGGTCGTGACTGTTCTGGTTTCCGACAATGGCAATACCGGAATTGGCGGTAACCTCGCCCATAGTCGCGTATTCAACATTTCGGTGGCTCCCACCAACGACAATCCCACGATCGTTAAACCGGTCGGCTTATTACTCGATGAAGCCACTGGCGCCACACTCGATATTACTTCCCTCGCTATAGCCGACGTCGACGCCAACGAAACTTCAGGAGCGCAGCTGCGGGTTACCTTGTCGATCGCCTCGGGCACCGGCAATTTAACGGTTAATGGAGTTTTGATTGATCAGAATGCCGTACCGGAAATCGTCCATCTACAGGGCTCGTTGGCGAATTTGATATCCACCTTAGCAACGTTGCGATACAGCGTTCCCAATGGAGACTTCAATAGTCTCAACAATAGTGGCGACGTCGTTGTGACGGTCAAAGTAAATGATCTAGGTAATACTGGTACCGGTGGTGGCAGTGACATTACCGATGCCTTCAATATCGTGATTAACCCGACGAACGACGCTCCCCAAGTCACGGTTGGGGCGAATCCAGCAGCCTTCAATGAAGCGGCTGGAGCGTCGACAACAGTTACTGGCGTAAGCGTGGCTGACGTCGAAACAAGCAGCTCCACCGAACCTGGCACAGGACGAGTCACCGCGACATTATCCGTACCAGTCGGTCAAGGAACTCTAACGGTAAACGCCGCATTGCCTGGCGGCGCCCCAACTATCAGTGGAAACAATACTCGGGTGCTTACACTTGACGGTACTCCATCTCAAGTCAACGCAACTTTGAGCTCGATTAGCTACACTGTGCCTGATGGCGACTTCAATAGCACCCGCAACGGCGGCGACGTTATTCTGACCGTCAGCGTCAACGATCAGGGTAATACGGGTACGGGTGGACCTCGATCGCATGCCCGCAGCGTCACGATCGCGATTTCGCCGATTAACGATGCCCCGATATTCACAGTGGGGCCGAACATCACGCGTGCCGAGGACGTGGGACCAGTGGTCGTCGGTAACTGGGCGACAGGTATTGGTGCAGGCTCACCGCTGGCGACCGATGAGAACAACCAAGTTCTGACGTTTAACTTTACGACGTCGACCCTCACTGGCGATCTGAGCTTTGCCAACGGTCCGAGCATCGACCCCTCGAATGGATCGCTGTCGTTCGAATCGACGTTGAACACTTTTGGTACGGCACGGGTTGTCGTGACCTTGGCTGATAATGGGTCCAACTTAGCACCCAACGCCAACTCATCCACATCACAAACGTTCGTGATTACGGTAACCGAAGTCAACGACGGACCAATTCCAACCAATGACGGACCCAACGCTACCCTCAATGTGCCTGAAGATGGCACCTTGTCTATCTCGCATGTCACATTGCTCGGTAACGACGTACCGGGTCCCGGAAATGAGGGTGGCCAAACCCTCACAATAGTGGGTGCCAGTGCAACGAGTACGAATGGCGGAACGGTCACGATGGGTTCGCCCATAATTTACCGGCCTGCGGCTGATTTCAATGGACTCGATACTTTTACCTACACGGTTCAGGATAACGGCACCACGAATGGGGTTGCCGATCCGCGCACTTCGGTTGGCACGGTTACCATTTCGGTTGGCCCAATTAACGACCCCCCAGTAGCGCGAAACGACTCTTACGACGTGGATGAGGATAGCGTTTTGGTCGTCGCAGGTACGGGTGTGTTACTCAATGATTTCGACATTGATTCGCCGTCATTTACCGTGAACGTTTCCGATAGTTCCAGTTCGCGTGGCGTGCCGGTCACTGTCAACTCCGACGGCACGTTCAGCTACGATCCCGCCAATACTGCCAGCTTGCAGGAGTTGTCTGCCGGTCAATCGGCGACGGACACCTTCACGTACCGGATTACGGACGGCTCAGCGACTTCCAATGTCGGCACTGTGACGGTAACGGTATCGGGACGCAACGACATTCCCACGGCCAGCGCGCTTACTGCCTCCGTTAGCGAGAACGGGCCCGCGGTGATCAGCCCCTTTGCTGGGGATGATCGTGACAATGACGATTCGCAAAGTTCGCTAATTTATACCATTGTCAGCGGCGTTCCTGCCGGACAAGGCACGCTGACGAATAACGACAATTCAACCTTTACCTTCGACCCGCAGTCGGCATTCCAGTCGTTGAATGTCGGCGAGAATCGTGTTTTCACGTTTACCTACCGCGCTACGGATTCCCATACGGCAACCAGCAATGTGGCTACAGCCACCGTCACTGTTGTTGGCGCAAATGATGTGCCCACTTCTGCCGCGATGGCTGCGACAACGTCGGAAAACGGTCCGACAGTGACAGATTTGTTCCGCGGTGATGACGTCGATACCGACGACGATGCCGCAACGCTGACTTATACGATTGTGACCAACTTGGCTGCCGGGCAAGGTCAAGTCATCAACAACGACAATGGGACCTTCACATTTAATCCACTCAACGATTTCCAGGATCTGGCCATCGGTCAGAGCCGAGTCGTGTCTTTCACGTACGCGAGTACTGATCGGCATGGCAGCACGAGTGGCTCCTCGATAGTACGCATCACGATTACTGGGGCAAATGATGCTCCAACGGCCGGATCGGTCACTATTTCTGCGTCCGAAAATGGAACTCCAGTGACGGGAACGTTTGCCGGTGATGACGTTGACGCAGACGATGACCAGGCTTCACTCACCTATTCCGTTGTGAACAACTTGGGGGCCAACCAAGGCACGGTTACCAACAACGGCAACGGTACCTTTACTTTCAATCCAGGAAGTCACTTCCAAGATTTGGCATTAGGTGAGACCCGCAACGCAACCTTCACTTACAGAACCCGCGATAGTCATGGGGCCGATAGTGGACTGGGAACGGTTACCGTGGTCGTGAGCGGTACGAATGACACACCTACCGCCACAAACGTTAGCCTGTCTGCCGCAGAAAATGGGTCGCCGGTAACCCGCAACTTCCTGGGCGACGACATCGACAGCGATGACAGCCCAACAACCTTGACATATGATCTGGTGGCGAGACTCGGCGCCGGACAAGGCGTTCTCACGAACAACGGAAACGGATCTTTTACATTCGATCCGGCGAGCGACTTCCAGGATTTGGCAACGGGTGAAACTCGTGTCGTAAAGGGATCTTACACTGCTACGGACCGGCATTCAGCTACGAGTCCGGTGGCAATTGTGTCGGTCACGGTCTCCGGTGTGAACGATGCACCGACTGCGGCGCCGGTCAATGCGGCAGCTACCGAGGACGGACCCAATGTAGTCGTGAATTTCCTGGGAGACGATGTCGACAGTGATGATGACCCTGATAACTTAACCTATTCGATTGTGTCGCCCCTCCCTCCCGGATCTGGAACGGTTTTCAAAAGTGGGAATCGTACCTTTACGTTCTCGACGGGGAGTGACTTCCAAGACCTATCCGCCGGTCAATCTCAAACGGTAACGTTTACGTATCGGGCCACAGACCGTCATGGCGCAGCAAGTAACCTTGAGACAGTGACAGTAACCGTTAGCGGCGTCAATGATTCCCCGGTAGCTTCAAACATTGCTGGAGTGAATGTCACGGAAGATGGCCCAGCGGTTACCGGCAATTTCGCGGCTACCGACGCTGACAGCGAGGAAACCGGCAACGGAATCGTGTACTCGCTTGTGGACCGACCCGCCCAGGGTTCAGTCACCGTCAGTGGAACTGCGGGCGACCGTCAGTTCCGCTTCAACCCGGGCAATTCGTTCCAGAATTTAGCTGCGGGACAAGTGCTACCGGTCACCTTTACCTATCGCGCCACCGACACTCGAAACGGCCAAAGCAACCTCGGCACCGTAACCGTGTTTGTTACGGGAACGAATGATTCGCCCATTGCGACTGACCTGGGAATTACTGCCATTGAGGACGGTCCCGCAATCCTTGGTGACTTTGTGGCCAGTGATGTCGATAGTGACGAGACGGGCGGTGGCCTGACGTATACGGTCGTTTCACAACCTGCGGAAGGTACGGTGACCACGAGCGGATCCGCTGGCAACCGAGCGTTCGTATTCAACCCGTCGAGCGCATTTCAGAATCTGTCAGCTGGTCAATCACGCATTGTTACCTTTACATATCGTGCTCGCGATACCCACCTGGGCGACAGCAATGTGGCCACGGTCTCGGTGACTGTGACGGGTGTAAATGATGCCCCGATTTCGGCAAATGTAAATGGAGTAAACGCTACGGAAAATGGTGCGGCGGTTGCCGGAAACTTCGCATCCAGCGATCCAGATAGCAACGAAACTGGCAGCGGATTGCGACACGAGATCGTTAGCCAACCGTCCGGTGGCTCGGTATCCACAAGCGGAACTGCCGGTGACGCCTCGTTCTCGTTCAATCCAGAGGCAGCCTTCCAGGACCTGGCGTTTGGCGAAAGCCGAATCGTCACATTCACTTACCGCGCTCGCGACACCTTCGGAGCCGTGGGTAACGTGGCAACCGTGTCGCTGACGATCTCAGGGGCGAACGACGCACCCGTTGCCAGTGATATTATTAGCACAGCGTCTGAAGATGGAGCTTCCGTGACGTCCTCGTTTGCCGGGGATGATGCGGACAGCGACGATAGTTCGACGTCATTGGCATTCAGTATTGTGAATGGTCTAAGCGCCGGCCAAGGTACGTTGACCAACAATGGAAATGGCACCTTCACATTTAATCCCGGAACGAATTTGCAAGATTTGGCGGCCGGCGAAACTCGCGGCATCACCTTCACCTATCGTGCTACGGATCGCCACGGCGTCGGTAGCAATCTAGCGACAGGTACCATCAACGTCACTGGGACCAACGATGCTCCAACCGCAGCACCAATCAACGCCAACACCGGCGAAAACATTCCCTTTACGACGCTTTTCCTGGGTAATGATGTGGATAGCGACGACGACGGTTCCTCGCTCATCTACACGCTACTGGGTGGCTCGGGAACTGGCTTAGGCTCGATAGCGAACAACAATGACGGCAGCTTTACGTTCGATCCTGGGTCCGCATTCGATGGTTTGGCAATTGGCGAAACTCGAACTATCACAATTGGTTATCGTGCTACGGATCGCCACAACGCTTTTAGTAACTCAGGTGTAATCAGCATTACGATCGTCGGTTCCAATGACGCTCCCCTGGCAAATCCCGTATCGACTTCAGCGTCGGAGGATGGAAATCAAGTTGTCGCCAGCTTCAGCGGCGATGACCGAGACAGCGACGACGATGGGACGACATTGACGTTCGCTCTCTTATCTCAGCCAAATGAAGGATCAGCTACCAGCAACGGCAATGGCACATTTACTTTTGATCCCGCCGGTGCCTTCCAGGACCTGGCGGTTGGACAAACGCGAGATGTGACATTCACGTATCAAAGCACTGATAGTCACGGCCTGATCAGTGCGGCTGCGACCGTCACGGTTGTTGTATCGGGAAAGAACGATTCGCCCGTGGCACAAGGTGCGAATTTCTCGGCGGGTGAAGATGCTATTCTGGACGTTCCAGCACCGGGATCGATTGTCAACGATCGCGACCCGGACACGGGCGACACGGTGGCCGTCGCCGGTGCGGAGTCTACCACTGCCCGCGGTGCATCCGTACGAGTTAATGCCGACGGCAGCTTCACCTACGATCCCACCAAGGCTCCTGCTTTGCAGTCATTGGCAATAGGAGTTACCGTTACAGACACGTTCCGTTACACGATCAGCGATGGTCGCGGCGGAGTATCCGCGGGCACAACCACTGTAACGGTAACCGGATCGAATGATGTGCCAATCGCAGCGAATGACTCGTTCCGTTCGACGGAGGACAACTTACTAACGGTTCCGGCACCGGGAGTGTTGTCGAACGATACGGATCGTGACGCAGGCACCCAGTTGCAAGTGGTGATAACGACTTCCACGAGTGCCTTTGGCGCGAGTGTCTCAGTAAATCCAGATGGCTCGTTGAATTACGACCCTCGTTCAGCAGCACAGCTGCAGTCGTTACGCCAAGGCGAATCGCGAACGGACACGTTTGTGTATCGGGCCAGCGATGGGATCGTTCAATCCGGCGATGCGACCATCTCGATAACGGTTAGCGGCGCAAACGATGCTCCAGTCGCGGTGAACGACGTATATGCCACGGATGAAGGTCGGCGGCTGACCGTTCTCGCCTCGCAAGGTGTGCTGCGTAATGATTCAGATCCGGAAAATGGCGCCATCACAGCTCAGCTGGTCAATGGACCGGCTCGGGGCAGTGTCAGTCTGGCTGCCGATGGATCCTTTACCTACACGCCAAACGGAGATGCCTCGGGAATCGATACGTTTACTTACCGAGCATCCGATGGAAGTGCAAGTTCCAACCTGGCGACAGTTAGCATTTCGGTAAACGCCGCTAATGATCGACCGGTGGCGGTCAACGATTCTTTTAACGCACGTCGAAATACGCCGCTGGTGGTTCCCGCCCGAGGAGTGCTGGTGAACGACACGGACGCCGATGCGGGTGATTCTCTGGCAGCGGTTTTGGCCGCCGGCCCGTCAAACGGCACGGTATCGCTAAATCCGGACGGGTCTTTCACGTACTCGCCGCTGAGTGGCTTCGCCGGCTCAGACACGTTTACCTACCGTGCTCGCGACAATTCGGGAGAATTGTCGAACGTGGCAACTGTCACAATTAATGTTCAGAACGATAAATCGTGGCAAAACCCGCGAAATCGATTGGATGTTAATGATGACGGCTTTGTCTCGGCGATTGACGCACTGGTCGTTGTCAATTCGCTAAACAACGAAGGTTCTCGAAAACTTCCGGAGCCACCTCCTGCCGGATTCCCACCCCCGTATTACGATGTCAATGGCGATGGCTTCTTAACGCCTGCCGATGCCCTCGACATCATCAACTTCCTGAACTCACAGAACGGTGAAGGTGAGTCGAATGTTGAAACCCAATCTTTGCCGACCGATGTGGCCGGTGAGGGCCAAGTACTTGTCGGTAGCAGTTGGCTGCCTGAATTAAATGGCGCCCTGCTGCCGGCGACTGATCCCAGGGGTCTGTCGAGCCGAGTGTCACAGCCGCAATCGGCAACAGTGTTCAGCGGACGTAGCGGTCAAACGACGGAGTCACGCATTCCGGCGAGCTTATTGGCTTCCCGTAGCACGGCGGCTTTCGGGGTCCACTCGCATGAGCAGACCGATCGGCCGGACCGGTCCGACCTTGAGTTAGACGATCTATTGGACCAGCTGACCGCAGACATGGGAGCCGATCTAAACGCCGAGCGACGTGAAGACGCCGCCATTCGCAGCCTTTTCGGGGGACGATGAATCGCACGAAGCCAATAAAAAAACCGTCGCGGGGGTCTTCCGCGATGGTCTTAACGATGTCGGCGACAAACGGGTTGGGTCAAACAGCGTTTTCGAGAAACTAAACAAGTTCCTTTTTGGCGCCGATGAGCGTTCGTAGTCGTTCGGCCAACAAGTTGGCGTCGAACGGCTTCTTGAACGTTTCGTTGATTGCCGAACGGTCAAAGCTCATTGGGCTTCCGTCGTCAGGCAGCAACGCGATCAAAATTGTTTCGGAAAAATCCGGGTTCTTACGTAGGTTCTGGCAAATCTGTAAAGCTTCTGTCTTACCGATTGAGAAATCCACTATGATCGAATCCGGGTGGAAACTTTCGGCATGAATTCCAGCTTCGAAGCCGCTGGCCGCCACGGCGACCTTAAACTTTCTCTCCTGGGGTAATTCACGCTTTAAGTTCTCAATCAGTACCTGATCCTGTGCGACAATCAGTACCTTGGCCAAGGCCTCGTCTTCGAGATCTCCCAAGGGCATCCCGTGCTCTTTCAGAAACTTAATCAAATATTCGCGCGGGATGCGGCGGTCTTGCGAGCCGGGGATACGATATCCCTTAAGTCGGCCCGAATCGAACCATTTGCTGACCGTGCGCGGCGCCACTTTACAGATCTTCGCGACCTGTCCAGTTGTGAAGACCTTCATTGCAGGCTCTCCATTACTCGCTCAATTTTTTTTGGCATGGGTTGCATCAGACCACTCGCATCCGATGCAACGTTGGCCCCTGTTTGCGATAGGCGGCATCATCTGATCCGACTCACCGGCTGTGGGAATCCGGCAATTCGCAAACCTTCTGGGACGGGGGTTCAAATCCGCTTCTGCGTGGCGTAGGTTCAGTTCCCTCTGAGCCGCGCCTCATTGACAACATCGGTTACCGGGCCATCCGGAAATCGGCGAAAATCCGTAAAATAGAGAAGAGTGCTGTCACCGCTCTACTACGGACGCGATTCCCAACCCGGCCGACCGGCGTTTCGTACTCGGCGAGGTAGTCCAGGAAGGATCGACAGAAGCAGAGTAATCGAGCCACTGGGTCGTTGGGCTCGTTCACACTTGTCGCAATGACAGCTTCCGGCAGGCCCCCCTAAGCACTCGTCCCAGTTCAAATTGGTTCTTGGAACCAAATGGAGCCAGAACAAGCCTCCGAGTGTTAGTTTCGAGTCTGGGAGTGGCTATTCTTTAGAATCTTTCGCGGATCGTAGCGATCGCATCGATCCTGAAACCGGATTGCCAAGTAAATGTTGGCGAATTTCCCAGGAGTTCCGTGTTTTTCTCCTATTCTCGAAACAAGACGGTTCGCAAAGTTGCTGATCGCCTCCACGGTTAGCGATTGGGATATCTGTGCCGATGCCGGTGAACTGAAACGCATACACGATGTTCAGCTGCAATAGGGAATGCAAAGTGCAAAATGAATGCGGAGCTGGCGACTAAATGACGAAATGTCGCTTTTCAATCGTCACTTTGCATTTGTCATTTTGCACTTTGCACTTTGCATTTTTCATTGTTCTACTTCCGTGACGCATTGCGGGCTACCACAACGACACGTACATCGCAGACGTTCGTGTTAGTAGGACCGGTTTGAATTAAACCGCCAATGCCCTTAAAGAAATGGTATGCGTCGTTGCGACGCAAAAAATCAGATGGATCGAGTTTTTCGCTCTGCATCCGATGTAGGCTCTGCCAATCGATAATGGCTCCGGCGGCGTCGGTAGGGCCGTCCTCCCCATCAGTACCGCCAGACAACAGTGCGACTTCGTCAAGTAATTCACTCGCCCTGGGCCCTTCCTGTAGTAGCCGAATGAGGCTTGCCAGAACCAGTTGCTGATTGCGGCCCCCAAGGCCTCGGCTTAAAGCATCAA
>JANNPR010001101.1:0-4717 GCA_031400345.1 Planctomycetota bacterium
GACAGAATCATTTGGCGGAGTTTGGATAACCGGTGGCTACCACAGGGACTGGAATAACGAACAAGATACAGCACAGTTTCAAGACACGGCACCGTTTCAAGATACGGCACAGTTTTCAGACGTGCCGCTGGTGGTCGTGCAAGACCTCTTCCCCTCACCACTGTGGGATCGAGCGGACTACCAGTTGCCGGGCGCCGCGTTCCCAGAGCGCGAGGGATCGTTCGTGAATCGAAACGACCGCCTGCAATCGTTTGCATGGGCCATTCGTCCGCCGGCGGGAGTCATGATCGAAGGGCGTCTTTACTCTCAGCTTTTGGGACTGCCGGGCCAGTTCAACGCTCGTCGCGTGCTGGACGATTTGGCACGCGATAACGGGTACTTTGCATTGGCGGCGAATCTGATTCCAGAAAACGGTGTAGATCTCAAACTGAACCAAATCGCCTGTCCGGTGTAGTTACGAGAGTAGGAAGCGATGTCTGAGCTTTTAATCGAATCGCTCATAAAAATTGGTTTGCTAATTTTCGGTTTGATGACCGCCGCAGCCTACTTTGTGCTGCTCGAGAGACGCGTTGCCGCTTGGGTCCAGGATCGTCATGGACCAAATCGAGTCGGGATACCGCTCACGAAAATTCGCCTCTTCGGATTAGGTCAGCCGTTGGCAGATGGTGTGAAGTTCATCCTCAAGGAGGATTACGTACCGAACCATGTGGACAAGCGGCTATTCACGTTGGCTCCCATCTCGATATTGGCAGCAGCGTTGGCCGTGTTCGCAGTGATTCCCGTCGGTAGCCTGTTACCAAGCAGCGGTCTGTGGGGGAATCGTCCGATTCCTTTAGTCGTCGCGCCCGGCATGAACGTCGGACTGATCTACGTCTTTGCATTGTCCAGCATCGCCGTCTACGGAGTCATTTTGGGGGGTTGGGCCAGCAACAGTAAATACAGTTTTCTTGGAGGACTGCGCTCCAGTGCACAACTGCTGGCCTACGAAATCCCGATGGGCTTAGGAATTCTAGGTGTCGTGCTGGCGACCGGTTCACTGGATCTCGATCGAATTATCACCGCGCAAGCCGAAACGGGTTGGTGGCTGGCATTCACTCAGCCGCTAGGTTTCATCGTATTCGTCGTGGCCGCGTTTGCTGAAGCCGCTCGGCTGCCGTTTGATTTGCCAGAGTGTGAACAGGAGTTGGTAGGCGGCTACCATACGGAATACTCGGGCATCCGTTTGTTGTTGTTTCTGGTTGCGGAATTCCTGCACATGATCACGGCTTCGTTCCTAATTGTGATTCTGTTTCTAGGCGGTTGGCATTTCTGGTTCGTCAGCGGCGACCCAGGGCAAATCAGTTGGCTTACCGCCATCTTGCGCATACTGATCTTGAGTGGAAAGATCCTGTTCGTAATTCTCTTTTTTATGTTAGTGCGATGGAGTTGGCCGCGTTTTCGCTTTGACCAATTGATGGCGTTGGGCTGGAAAGTCATGTTGCCATTAGGGTTGATTAACTTCGTGGCGATAGCGCTACTGGACGAATTTCAACAAATGCTGGGCAATAGTACCATCAGCATACTCATCAGCGTGGTATTGGCCTGGGGTGTATGCATCGGAGCCTGGTTGGGAATGTCCTATGCCAGTCCGCTCATTGCGGATAACCGGACCATTTCCGGCCGCGAAACTCCCAGCATAACAAATCCGTGATAGCTTGGTCGTCTCTAGTTGATTGAGGGGAGAAGGATGAAGGAGGAGAGATGAAGTGTGCCACTGGCAGCCGATGGAATTGGTTTGGCGACGGGTACACGTTTTTTCAGCGGCAGGCCAGTGCGCGGTCCGGAAAGTGTAGCTTCCAAGTCAATCCTCCCGGGACGCAGCACTGGCTTGCCGCCGAAAGTCCGTCTTGGAATTTCCACGTCAACTCCGGCGGCTGCCGGTGGCACACTTCATCCGTCATCCTCTCTATACACTTCAGACAGCTAAACTGTTACGAAAATCCCAGCCTAAGAAAGTAGCCATGCAATCAAACGATACGGACATTCTCTGGATTGAAGAACCTAAACTGGGTTTGAGCGGCAAAATATATTTGCCGATGTTCGTGCAAGGGCTAAGCACCACTTTTCGACACATGGCACGGGCGATCAAAGGAGACGTCGTAACGGTCAGTTATCCAGACCAAGAGCCCGCCATCGGCAACCCCTTAATTTACCGCGGCGTCCACCGCTTGAACCGCGACGAGCTTGGGCGGGTAAAATGTGTGGCATGCTTCTTGTGCGCCACGGCTTGCCCAGCCCATTGCATCGATATCATAGCGGCGGAGAGTCCCTGGCCCGATCGAGAAAAGTACCCCGAGAACTTCGTAATCGACGAGCTGCGTTGTATTTACTGCGGTATGTGCGAAGAGGCCTGCCCCGTCGATGCCATCGAGTTAACGAGCTTGTACAACCTTACCGGTCGAAGTCGCGAAGAGATGATCTTCGACAAGGAAAAGCTGCTTAGCGTCTACGACGCAACCAAGGACACAGAACCGTCGCAGTTGGAGCGTTTAGGGGTTACACAATGAACGACTCGGTTCTCATGACGCAAATCGACTCGCCGTTGAGCCTGAATGATTGGATGCCCATGTTGCGCATGCCATTGATATGGGCCATCGTGTTGGGGGCGATTAGTGTGCTGTTGCTACTGCCGCGCAGTTCCGTTCGCCAACGATCGTTTGCAGCACTGTTCGGTGTCGCGGCATTGGGATGTTTGCTGGCGGCCATGCCGTATCTTGACAGCACGGTTGCGCACATCACGTTCTGGACGTTAGGGGTTCTGACTGTCATTGCTGCCGTAGCCACGATCAGCGTACGAAGTCCTGTCTATGCGGCGATCTGGTTCGCCATTTCACTGCTCGGCACGGCCGGATTGTTTCTGTTCCAAGGAGCCCAATTCTTGGGAGTGGCAACCATCGTGTTATACGCAGGCGCCATTGTGGTGATGTTCCTATTTGTCATCATGTTGGCTCAGCCGGAAGGCCACTCATCCTACGATCGGATTAGTTGGAGCGGCTTTGCAAAACCAATGGCCGTTTTTGCTGCTGCGTTGCTCGTCGGCATCACCACTTTTTCCTTCGCTAAGATGCCGGCCTTCGTGACACCTGCCGCGTCCGCCAAATCAACGGCCAACCTGCAGGTCATGTCGAACGCTCATATGGCCAAACTTGGCAACGAATTGTTTGGCAAACATCTCCTTTCGGTAGAGTTAGCCGGCACATTACTACTGGTTGCATTAGTAGGTGCGATTGCCATGGTGATGCAAGCAAAAATCCCATCAGCAGGGGAGCGCATCGTCCGTGAGTGACACTGTCATACCTCTCAACGAAGCTGCCTTATTAGTCAACGGATTGACACTTGGAGCGATCCTATTTGGGGTCGGACTGATCGGATTCCTTGTTCGGCGCAACATGATTGTGATGTTCCTTTGCGTCGAAATGATGCTGCAAGGAGTATCCGTCAGCTTTGTGGCCTGGGGTCGATATCACGACAACTTTGATGGCCAAATGATGGTGCTGTTTGTGATCGCAGTTGCAGCCTGCGAAGCCGCGATCGCGTTGGCGTTGATCATTAATCTGTTCCAACGCGGAAAAACGCTTGACATGGTTTTCTGGCAGGATCTGCGTGAAGAAGGACTACCGCCCTACTTGGATTACGCGGTACCAGAAGAGTCAGCTGCGGAACAGCTGTGGCCAGCATTGCCCGTGGCGGGAATCGAGCCGCTGCCGAATCGTGAAGAAGAATTACACCGCAGTCGGATTTGAAATGTACGACAAGATCGGGGTTTTATTGGTATTGGTTCCGGCGCTGCCGTTGGCGGCCGCCATTCTCGTTGCTGTGTTCGGGCCCAAAGTTTTTCGCAATAAGAGCCATTGGGTAACGATTGGTTCCTTGGCGGCATCGGCTTTGTGCAGTTGGATGTTGCTAGGCGAAGTCGGCCAGCTTCAACAGGAGTTGAAACCCAAAGGTGGCACGCAGTCGGCGGGCTTCGAGCGGGTTATCACCTTGTGGACCTGGGCCGATATCGGCGCAGCCTACCAGCAACCTCAAGTCCCGCCCGGGGATTCGGAGCGATCTATCGTAGACGGGGGCCAACGTGACTTGCGAATCGATGTCTCGCTGCGTGCCGATGCGTTGACGGCCATGATGCTCACCATGGTGACGTTCATCTCCACACTGGTTACCGTGTTTGCTGCTGGCTACATGCACGGAGATCGAAGCTATTGGCGCTTCTTTTCATACATCGGCCTGTTCGTTTTTTCGATGACGATGCTGGTCTCGGTTAGCAACTTCGTGCTGTTGTTCGTGTTCTGGGAAGCAGTCGGTCTGTGCAGTTATTTGCTCATCGGATTCTGGTACGAGAAACCGGAAGCCGTCGCCGCTGGCAAAAAGGCCTTTCTGGTAAACCGCGTCGGAGACTTTGGTTTCGCTCTGGCCATTTTCTTCATTTGGACCACCTATGGAACTTTGAATTTTCACGATTCTCTGACTACGGGTGAAACTTCGACGGAAAAAGTCGATAGTGCCATGCGAACAGTCTTGGAAAAGCCCGTTGATTCCCAGGCTCCCGCAATCGTCCGCGGTGTTCTCGGGCGCTGGCGTATTCAGGCCCAGGACTACCAGGGGGGTGCGATGGGGCTGGCGATTTGTCTGTGTTTGATGTTGGGAGCCTGTGGAAAGAGCGCGCAGTTTCCCCTGC
>JANNPR010001113.1:0-2093 GCA_031400345.1 Planctomycetota bacterium
CTGTTCTCGTTTCGCAAGGTAGTGGTTAGTCACAATCACTAATCACTAACGGGCGCAATCACTCGCGACGAGACCTGCCGATTGTGCTGCACGGTATTTTGAGCGACGACGACGTTCTCTGGGAAGTCGATTGTTAGCGGCTCACCGGTGTTCGGTTGTGGTTCGTAGAACGGCGCGCCGGTGCTGGCAACCGTGACTCGAATGCGATGCCCTTTGGCAAACACTTGACTTAACCAGCCGACATCGAACGCGACTTTGTAAACCTGTCCTGGCTGCATAAAAACTTCCTTTTCGAAACCTTCGCGATAGCGAGCCCGCCGAATGTAATCGACGATCAGAATCGAACGGCCATCGGGATAAACGTCGCAAATCCGCACAATGAAATCGGAGTCTCTCGCTGTAGAAGTTATGTACAGTTCCGCCTGAACTTTGCCGGTCCACTCGACGGACTCTTTTAAGATTTCCGTAGTGTAGGTTCGCACTTCCTTTTGGGCCTCGAATTTGCGAGCGTCCGTGGCGCCGGGAAACCCGCGGCCAGCGATTTCCGCGGGGTGTTTCGGATCGGAAGCAAAAGCTGAGAAGGCGACATCCGAACCTGCATTGGCTAAGGTATCCGGAGGCAAATTGGCAGCTAGTTTTCCACCGCCGTATAAGTAATAGGGTGTCGCTTTCGCCGACACCGGCCAATCGCTAACGGCACGCCATTCGTTGCCCGGTGAATCTGGTTCGCCAATGGCTCCCATGACGTAGTAGCGGACGGTGGATTCCCGTTCGACGCCATTGTTTTCACCTTTGAGAAAATGATTGAACCAACGCAGCATATGACTTTCCGCGTCGAATCGCGCATTGTCCGGGTACACCAGCTCGCCGACTTTGTTGGAGTTTTTACCTAGATATCCGCCATGCAACCAAGGTCCGATAAGGAGTTGCTGACGACCACGCGACTGCGAGTCCGCCCGGTGCTGTCGTCCAATGAAACTTTCGATGGACCCAACGTTCATGAAATCGTACCAACTCCCAATGGTGAAGCAGGGCACGTTCATGTTTTTGAAATGCCGGCTGCAATCCTCGGCTGCCCAGTAATCATCGTAAGTGGGATGCGCGAACCACTCGTCCAGCAAGCGGCGATTGTCGTGAGGATTGCGGCACACCATGTCCATCGCTTTGAATCGTTCCGGACGAGTCGCCCCGCCAATGCGATATCCTTCTTGGTAAAGGCTTAATCCCGTATCAATCATGTACTGGCAAACCAAATGCGGCGGCCTTGTAACAGCCAGAAAATTTTGCGCATAACCTGCCTGCGAGCTGCCGAATGTCCCGATCTTTGTGGTGGACCAGGGCTGCATGGCCAGCCACTCCACCGTATCGTACCCGTCTTGCAATTCTCCCCACCCTAATGCTCGGTAACCCACCCACGTCCCTTCGGACAGGTAAGCGCCGCGAAAGTTCTCGGCGCAGACTACATACCCCGCCGCTGCCAATCTGGCGTTCGCTTCACGAGTGCTGCGACCACGTAAGTCTGCGTAACGTTGTTCGTACAACACGGGCCACGGGCCATCACCTTTGGGGATGTATAGATAGGCAGAAAGTCGCACGCCGTCCCGCATCGGGATCATTACGTGCTCCTCGCGAACGTCTCCCAACTGGGGAGGCGGTTCTTGAGCATGCACGCTCAGATGACAGAAATAGACGATAAGAGAAAAGGCTATTTGAGTTCTGTGGAGCATCGCGGCCGATCCTTAAGATTTATTTGTGACGCGCAAAACAGTTACCGTCGATCTTGCAGTGTCGCTACATTAGGCCTAAGACCTACAAAAATACCTCCTCCAATGTCCCCTCTCCCTCGTCTTGCTGCCGTTTTGGGCGATGGTAGAAAGTGGTTTGTGTTAATATATTGATCGTTACTTTAGTGAGTCCATGATTTTGGAGCGAACGATGTGGATGGTCGTCGCACACCAACCCGAAGCGCAAGTTTTGAGGTTCCGCGTATCGAATGTGAAAGTGTGGCACAGGCAGCCGCCGGCGGTGTTTAAGGTAGGCCGGTTTGGTAGTTAGGGGTAAAGCCAGTGTGTGTACCCGAACAGGCTCGGCGT
>JANNPR010001155.1:0-3295 GCA_031400345.1 Planctomycetota bacterium
CAGCTGGGATGGGCCTGGCGAAGCGACCAAAATGGCCATTTGCTGCGAATTGGATTGCACTATTTTAATGGCAATAGCAATCAGTATTCGTTTTATAACGAACACGAGCAACAAATTGGTCTCGGTGCCTGGAACGACTTCTAGAGTCGCTTGCTTAATCCAAGCCAATCCTCGTTTGGATCGGACCGTTCGATCGGGATCCGATGTATCCGTCCCACGCAAAACGGCAGCAGGACAATCGGCAATGCGGGTTGCGTGAACTATTCCTGAAATTGCGGGAATGCGGAATAGGGAACAGAATCGCGATCGTCCGCCAATTCTAACATGACCATTATTCGCGGACCGATGGTGTTAGGGGAAACCGAGCCGATGGATGGCGCCGGACACGGATGTTCGGCCACACAATAATGCTCGTAATCTTGTAGCGGATCCGGGTACGCCGGCGCTTACCCTTTGCAACCATTTGTCTACCCAAAAGGATTGCCTTTATGAACGTCACGCGAACGCTGAAGAAAATTACCGTGGCTATGTCGACCGTTGGACTATTGGCTCCCAGTGCGATCATCCAAGCGGCCGAGCCTATCTCGACAAAAGCAAGCGTTCAGACCGCTGAACTGCTGTCTGACGTTAGGTTAGACGGTCGAGGCGTGTTGAACGGTCAGGTTGTCATGGCTAATGGTGTTGCCAAAGTTGGCACCCGTGTTTCCGTCCGCCAAGAGGTCCGCGAGGTCAATCAAACGGTTACCGATGGGCAAGGACGATTTGAAATTCACGGCTTGAAGGCGGGCGTTTATTCCATCTCCACCACGGACGGAACTAAGCTATATCGTGTTTGGGGGCATCAAGCAGCCCCTCCCGCTGCAACCGAGGGAATCCTCTTCGTAAATGATGGCCAAGTGTCCCGCGGTCAGATCGCATCCCAATGGGGGTTAGGTGCTGTAATCCTTGGCGGTTTGGCTGGGATAATCGTTGCTGTCAGTGTCGACCATAATTCGGCCAGCTAATCTCGATAACCTACGCAGACCACCCGGATTCACGCTGCAATCAGTTTTATTGGAGGAATTGGATTATTCGTTACAGATCAATGCCAACATTTCCGATTAATGGAGTCAGACCGCAAGAACACATTCTCAATATTCCGGGGAACTCACGGGGTGACTCTCATGAAACTGATTCGTAAATTCGGGGTGGCTGCTGCGGCTTTGGCATGTTGGAGCATGGTCGCGCCACAGCTTGTGTATGCTACATCACCGGCGAGCTCCAGCGTGGGTGAATCCATCGTAACTGCGCGTGATGTAGCGCTAGGCGCCGGCGGGACCCTTCGTGGTCAGGTCGTGGATGGTCAGGGTGTTGCTCAGGCGGCGGCACGTGTGGCAGTTGTCAAAGACAATCAATTGGTAACGCTCGCAAACACCGACAAGGCTGGCGAATTCACTGTCTCCAACTTGTCGGGCGGCGTTTATCAAATCGCCACGGAGAAAGGGGCGGGTGTGTATCGGCTTTGGGCTCCACGCACTGCACCGCCTGCTGCGTCGGACTCGGCTTTAGTCGTCGCTAACGGCGAAGTCGTTCGTGGTAATTTCGATGGCAGTTGGTTAGGATTCCTGGCCAATCCTTGGGTTTTGGCCGGCTTGGTGGCTGCTGCCATTGCGATTCCTTTGGCCCTCGACGACGACGATGCCAGCTGAGTTTCGTCGTCAATTAGAATGTTCAATCGCAAAGGCCTCGCAACAGCGGAGGCCTTTTTTTCTACCATTTGCGTGCACCTGGCACTAAGCGTTTTTACTAGCACGTTTGGTTCCGACACCTACCTCCAGCACTAAATATGGCTTGGTATCAACAAATACTAAACCTGCCGGAATTCTCGCGAGGATTCCATTTGATTACCGAGCGAGTACCTCGAAATATACCTGAACTGACCCGCATAAAGGTCGGACTACTGCACTTGTATATCATGCACACCTCAGCCTCATTGGCAATTAATGAAAATGCGGATCGCGATGTGCGGAATGATCTGGAATCCTCCCTTAACCATATTGTCCCAGAATCATTCCCTTACGAGCACACTGTCGAAGGTCCCGATGACATGCCGGCTCATATCAAAGCTGCCTTAATTGGTAGTTCTCTTTCGATTCCCGTACAACGCGGTCAGCTCTTACTAGGTACCTGGCAGGGAATCTACCTCTGTGAGCATCGCAACCATGGTGGTCAACGAAAAATCGTCGCCACGCTGCACGGGGAGGAATAGGGCAAAGCAATCCAGAATTCCAAGCTATACTAGCCACATGCAAGGAACCAGGTAATTACACTGTGACTCTGGCTGGGAGCATCTGAGTGTACGACTCGATTGGCATCTTGGAAACGACTGGGTTTACGTCCGCCATGGTAGCTCTGGACGCCATGGAGAAAGCGGCCAAGATCCGCATCATACAGGCGGAGCTGAACGACTTTCTTGGCGTCTGCCTAAAAGTTGAAGGGACCACCGCCGACGTTTCTGCGGCGCTGGAGTCGGGCCGCGCGGTAGCCGAACGGATGGGAGGTCGCCCGATAGCGCACCTCATTAACCGGCCGGACGATCATGCATTTCGCGCCATTGAAAGTCCAAGCGAAGTCAGCCCGTTGATCCAGCAAGACGTCGTGATGATACCGATGAAGACCACAACAACTAAGACTAACTCACGTAAGGACAGACCCATGGCGGATGCACCTTCATTTGCATTAGGTTTTATTGAAACGCAAGGGTTCACCGCCGTCTTCGAGGCCATTGATAGCGCCTGTAAGGCGGCCAACGTGGAAGTCGTGGGTAAAGAGAAACTCGGGGGCGGCTACATCACCGTGGTGGTGAAAGGGGACGTAGCTGCAGTCAAGGCTGCTGTGGATGCCGGTCAAGCAAAGGTCGGCGCGTTGGGCAAGCTAATTGCCGCTCACGTAATTCCACGGCCCAGTCAAGCTGTGCTTGGCTTGTTGCCGAAGTAAGGCTCGACCCGATCCGACCGAGTCTTTCGATGGATGCTACTTGGCGGATTTATGAATCGGTTCACCCCAAGCTGCCAAGAATTCGTGCTGGCAGCGAGTGCACTTAACGCGTCGTCCCAGAACGTTGGCTACGGCAAAATTTTCTGCCTTACAAGATTCACAAATAATTTGGAACCTCCATCGTTCTAGTTTGTCGCCTTGTAGTTCATCGGCTGAAAATCCCTCTACGACGACGTCTTCTGGAGCAAAGTCCGTGAGCAGTTCTGTAGTCAGTGGAACGATGCTCGCGATGCGATTCGCCAGGCGGCGCACGGCAGTT
>JANNPR010001163.1:0-3325 GCA_031400345.1 Planctomycetota bacterium
CGTCGGCGTTTTTTCTCTGGCGTCCGCACCGGAAGCGTTCTCGAAACGTCGCAATCTGCGAACTCGAAAGAAACCCAAGGCGTGGCCCATCTTACTCGGAATTGGTGTTGTCACCGTCGCCTTGATCGTGGGGCTGGCATACGTGCTGAAGTCCGGCATCAGCTCTTCCATTAAAAATATCGCCAGCAATCAAACTGTTCAGCAGGAAGCACCTACCGAGCCGGTGGTTACCGAGCCCGATTCCAAGGCGACACCCAATGCCGCCCCCATTTCTAAGGCCGAGACAGGCAAGCAGGCGGCGCCCACCGAGTCCAAAGTTATTCCCGACGATGGCAAGTCGTTGTGGGCCTCGCCCACGTCTGGTCAGCCGATTGATTTTCAGTATCTGCCCGCCGGCTCGCAGTTTTACCTTTTCGTTCGTCCTGCCGACCTACTGGCACATTCCGAAGGCGGGCGAATCCGAAAAACGCTCGGGCCAGCGTTTGACGACCAACTTCAAAAGTGGCAACAGGAAGTCGGTATGGAGATTGAGGAAGTCGAGTCGATCGTAATGGCGTTGCACGACGACCCTGAGGTCCCCAGACCCACTTTGGTTGTACGCTTACGGTCGGCTGATGGTAATGAGAAGCTTTGGGGTCGTTGGGGAAATCCCACTGCGAAACAAACTGGCAAAGCGAAAACCGGTGAGGCTCGTGGATGGACTTTCCTCGTACCTGACGATGGAGCAGGTCAGATTTTTGTTATGGGAGCGTCCGAAGAGATCAACGATATCGCCGAACGAAACGGCGTGGCACCTCCGCCGCACCGTTGGATCGATCGCTTACGCCAAGTAGCCGACGAGGGACGCCACGTCACACTGTTATTCACCCCTCATAGTTTGCAAACTGAATTACTCCGCGATGGACGAGAGTGGTCCTTCATGGCGGATCTTCGGCGTTTTCGTTCTGCTATCGAATGGTTTCTGGGCGACGAGGCACTTGCAGCCCTGATTAGCTTGCATCTCGACGAGGCGTTTTACATAGAAATGCGTCTTACCGGCGATATCAAAAAGGATCGATTCTTAATCGCCTCCGAGCTTCGCCAACGGCTGGATGCTATTCCTGAAATTATTGAGAGCTTTTTGGTTGAGCTGGATCCTCCACCATATTGGCGCGCGGTGGCATTTCGCTTTCCCGCGATGATTCGATTTCTCCACGGGCAGGCGCGAGTGGGAGTAGATGGCGATCAGCCCGTCATCAATGCTTACCTGCCGCAAGCAGCCGCTCACAACTTGTTCTTTGGCGGAGCCATGGCGCTGGCCTCGACGCCGGGTCAGAATGTGGGGACGGGGCCAAGCAAGTCCCCTTCTCCATCGGTTCCGAAAACGATGGATGAGCTATTAGCTTACAAAATGAAGATTGAAATCCCCCAACAAGATCTGGTAAATGCGCTAGTCGACATCCAACGAACGGTAAACGAGGAAATCAAAGGACTTTCCCCACCGTTCAAGATTAAGATGATGGGTAACGATCTTAAGTTGGACGGCATCACACAGAATCAGAAGATTGTCGATTTTAAAATGGAAGGCAAGCCCTTGGCCGATATCCTGACAGGCATCGTTCGCAAGGCCAATCCTGATCCTTCTGTAAAAGACCCATCCGAGCCAGCGCAGAAATTGGTTTGGGTTATCGGGCCAGATCCCGATGATAAGTCCATGCAGATCGTGTTGATAACGACTCGATCCGGGGCAGACAGAAATGGCCAAAAACTACCGGCCCCCTTCCAGCCGAATTGATGGTCGTCTTAGGAAAGGCCGCTTGAAAGTGGAACCCTACTTCATTTCCTGTACAACGTGTCAATCGCGTCTCAAGGTTCTTAACGAGTCGGTTATCGGTCAGATTCAGGCCTGTCCCAAATGCGGAAGTATGGTACTGGTAACGCCCCCACCACTCGCCAAGTCGGGTGACCCGTCGACGGCTACCCCGGGTCCGCGCGTAGCAGCCTCCACCGCGACGGTCCCGGCAATGAATGCCCCAGCACGACCGAAAATTCCTTTGCCCAGTGTCGATCTGAGGAAACCCGCCGGTCCCACTCCCTCTTCGCCGCACGACCCGGAGTTATCGAAAGATACTAAGCCTTCAATCGATTTGCCGCGAACGGCTTCAACCACTTTGCCTGAGCTACTACCGTCGGTGCCCGACGAGCCCTTAAGCGCTAGTCCCGTCTGGTCGACTCTAACCCTTGTGCGGTTGCGTCGAACAGCGCTAATGCTAGGAGCAGGTTCCCTTGGCATTGTTATGGCGGTGCTCGTCTTTTCTTACATGATTCGTGATCCTCGGAAACGCACCGAGTTAGCATCAACGAACGTTACCGCTCAGCCCAACAGTGCTGCGGATAACCAAGTTGGAACCAGCATGGAACAGGAGTCGCCGAATGCGTCCCCGCCGGGGCATTCGCCATCAACGTCATTGTCTCCATCCGGCTCAGCGGTGGTCCCTGCCATCGAATCTGAACCACATGCGACACCGCGGATCCCCATCGAACCCACGGAATCCGATTCGACGACGAAGAACGGCAGTTCCGTAGCTCAGCCGTTAGCACCTGACCTGAGTGCCGGTAAAAAGAAGCCCGGCGAAATAACACCGGACGAGAAAACACCTGGTGAATCCCAGGTCCTGAACCGAAGCAGTAACCTCATGAAGACGCTGGAAAAGTTCGATACGCTTACGCGCGACTCAGCCAGCGACGTCAACCAGGGGGTCGGAGCAACCGAAGGGACGGTGCAAAGTCCCAGCCCAGCAATGGAAACGGTCGATGCCAACGCAACCCAAGCCCGACCGCCGATCAAATTCGTCGACGTCAAGCCCCTGTTGGAGGTTCGCATTGATGCCATCGAATTTTCGAATGTGCCGCTGATTGATTTTCTGCGATTTATCACTCAGCTAAGCACCATACCCATAACTGTGCCGTCGGAAGTATTGGATGCAGCGAATGCCTCGGCCGTGACGCCCGTCTCGGTGCGCAAAACGGACATTACCGTGGCGGAGGTTCTGCAGCTCGCACTAAAAGACATTGGCTTAACCTATCGCGCTGATGAAGGGCACGTCACACTTACCCATCCAACTTGGCCAGATAGTGCGGATAGTATGCAAACTGCGGATTGGACCGTCGCTGACCTATTATCCGTGTCCAAAGGTGGCGGCAGCGAACTGCCCGAGGCGATCACAGACTTTGTGATGCCATGGTCGTGGTCTAGCGTAGGCGGGCTGGGAACCGTTCGCGTCGAGGACGGTAAATTGTTTGTGGAAAACGACCCTCGAATCGTGTTCCAATCACTATTATTTTG
>JANNPR010001173.1:0-4284 GCA_031400345.1 Planctomycetota bacterium
CAACTTTAGCGACTGGGACTGTACGTTAGAACCGGCAACGACCAATGGCGGATCTGCAGGAATGCGAACGAACTCATTCGCCTTGCGACTGGGTTTGCGGCTTGTGGGTGGCCTTGCTGAGACGGACGGACGACGTATCGAACAGGCCAAATCGGCAGGACCTTTTCGCTCGTGGACGAACTTTGAGCAGCGCACGAAACTTCGCCAGGGCACGATGACAAAGTTAGCAGGCGCGGACGCATTTGGGTCATTGGGTCGAGATCGACGACAAGCGTTGTGGTCCGCTTTAGCACCTGTTGACGATCGACAAGCAAAACCGTTGTTCGACCTGTTGCCCGACGACGAAGAGCCCCTTGCTGACCTTCCAGATATGTCATTGGATGAGCAAGTCTTCGCAGACTATCGATCTCACGGCCTATCGCTCAAGGCGCATCCACTCTCTTTCTATCGCGACGAACTGCGGTCCATGAACGTCGTCGAAGCCTGCGGCTTGGCAACGATACCAACCAATCAATTGGTGAAAGTGGCTGGACTGGTGCTATTGCGTCAGCGCCCCAGTACGGCCAAGGGGATTACATTTATAACGCTTGAAGACGAAACAGGTATCGCAAACTTGGTTGTTCGTCAGAACGTCTGGGACCGCTTTTATGAAATCGCTCGCCGATCACCAGCCTGGATCGCGGAAGGTAAACTTGAGAAGAAAGGCCCCATTATTCATGTGCTCGTACATAGCTTGATCGACCTTTCACAGAAACTGGGCGACCTGCGCACGAAGTCCAGAGACTTTCGGTAATACGTGGGCTGTCGGATGGCACGTCCCTGTTGTAGTAGGCACACTCCGTGTGCCGTAACGGCACACGTTGTGTGCCTACTACAACGCGAGGAACGAGCGTTCGAAGGGCGTGGTGTGCGTAGGGAGCGCCGGCCCACCAATGAGCCCGATTGACACCTGAAGGCTATTACGTATCCGGGCCGCTGAAAGCTTCATACTGCTCGGAACGACGGAAACCATTCTCGTAAGTGCCTCGACCGTCTCGTTCCGAGCAGGGGCACCCCGGATCGTCCCTGCATTACCCCCCAGCCACCCATCTTTACTGATTGCGGTCGCTCTTCCAAAAAACTGCTTAGGGACTAGGCAGGCGGTGCCGATGATTCCAGTGGTGACGGTTGTATCGATCGTGCGCTGATTCTCACATTTCACTTGAGACTCACGGCCCTTCGAGCCACCGAACCCGGGGGGAATCCATGTCCGAATCATTGCACCGGCGTTCCGGGTGGATGGTGTCCATTACCATGCTGCTTGGTTCACTATTAGTGACATGCTGCGTTTTGCGCCATCCGTCGGGAATGGCCGATGAGCCTACTCCCCACGGCTATCGAGCGGTGCCGCTGAAGAATTTGCGTGCCGCCGACTTCGCTACCGAGGCGCGCAGCATGCTCGCACAAGACAAGTCGCGTGCCGAAATTGTCGTGGATAGCAACCTGAATCGCGTGCTGGTACGAGGTACGGACCAGGCTCAGCAGCTCGTCGCACAACTGGCCGAAACATTGGACCGACCGGATCAGAACAAGCCGGTTCCCAAAGTGGACACAGAAACGGTTCGAGGCTATCGAGTTGCTCCGGAGCAAATCGCGGCGTTGACAAGTCGCCTGCAAAAGAAGTTTCCGGCGAGCACCGGAGCCCGCATCGCTCAAGACCGGCGAACAAATCAGATCGTGGTTGTGGCTCCCACAAGCATTCAAAACCAAATTAGCCAATACATTACGCAGGAAACGAAACAACCGGCTGCAAACGGGCCGCGTGAACAGGCAGCCAATGCTCCCAAGGAATCCGCAGTCTCCTCCGGTTCGTACCAATTGCGCAACATGTCCTGGCGCGAGTTTGAAGATACTTTACGAACGCTTTGGGGCACCTCTGTGGCTGTCTCGACCTCCCGTAACGGAGAAGTGGCGACGGTAAAAATGCCCAGTGTGTTTGGCGAGCGAGCACTGGTACAGGTAGACCGGCGCAACGACCAAGTGGAGGTACCCGGTGGCGATGGTGTGTCGCAAACTTGGCATCGATTGATTCGAGCAATGGATGCTGGTACACGCAAGCCAGGCTTTACAACGCAACTGGCGACGTTGGGGAAAGCGGATCCAACCAAAGTTCAGAAAGCAATTCACTTGTTGCAGGAAGCGGCCGCACAAGAGCGATCGCCGAATCATGCGACACGTGCGTTGCCGATGGGCCGAAGCAAAACAAATGGCAGCCCCAATAACAAATTGGTGGGAATGATATTCCAGAAGAACGGTGAAGAGCCGGAGAAGAAAGATCCGTCCGCCCCAGCCCAGGCGCCGGATGCGACGAATCAGGCCGCTGAGCCGATGCCCGAAACAGACCTAGGAGAAGGCGGACTGATAGGCGACGTGCAGATAGAGTTCGTGCCGGAGATGGGAATTATCGTCGTCCGCGGCCACAAGCGGGACGTGGAAAGAGTCATGAAGATTATCAAGGAAATTGAAGACGCAAGTAAAGAGACTCAGCCGGAAGTGGAAGTCATTCCTTTGGAGTACGCCAATAGCGAAGCCGTGGCGGAAATCCTGACGACGATCTACGAGGAATTGTTACAGCCCCGCCAAGGGGCAGTCAGCATCACTGGTTTGGGGAAGCCGAATGCAATCCTACTGATTGGTCGGCGCGACGCGCTAGAGATCGTCAAGGACATGATCGGAAAGCTGGATCAACGGGTCCCAGCTTCGACGCAATTTGAAGTATTCCAACTCAAATACGCCAGTGCGACCGAAGCTCAGAATGCAATTACTACGTTTTTTGAAGATCGAACTGGTTTGGGCGCACGAGTCGTCGCTGTGGCGGAAACTCGGAGCAACTCCCTGATCGTCCAGGCCAGCCCTCGTGACATGGAGGAGGTTCGGGGAATCGTTGCCAAGATTGACGTGGGAACAACGCCTGCCAAACAGGAAATACGGGTCTTTCGACTTAAAAATGCCCTCGCTCAGGACCTGGCCCAAACCTTGCAAGACGCAATTTCCGGTTCGGCCGCGCGCGCTACTGGCGGACAAGGACAAGGGCAGGGATTCCAGGGTGGGGCTAACAACCAAAATCGGGCGAACGCCTTACAACTGATGTTCGTGGATCCAGAGGCCGGCAAATTGTTCGGTTCCGGTATCTTGTCGGACGTGCGCGTGCGAGCCGACGTGAACGGCAACGCGTTGATCGTGACTGCGCCACCGGAGAGTATGGAACTAATTGCGACTCTCATTGAAAAATTGGACCAACTGCCAGGCGGCGAGGCCCAGATTAAAGTCTTTACCATTGAAAATGGCGACGCCACCACTCTGGCTCAGATGTTGCAACAGCTTTTCGGCCAGCAGGTGACCATAGGCCAAGGAACCGGTGGCTTATTTGGTGGAGGCGCGTTCGGTGGAAATCAGTTTGCACAACAAACGACCGGTGCTGGAGGCGCGGAAGGCTCATTGGTGCCACTCCGCTTTGCCATCGACACTCGAACCAACAGCATTATTGCATCGGGGGCTGCCAGCGATCTGAGAGTCGTGGCAGTCCTGCTATTGCGATTGGACGAAGGCGGAGTCGCAACTCGAAAGATGGAAGTCTATCGCCTGAAGAACGCTTACGCCGAAGACGTAGCGAATTCCGTTCAGCAGTTTCTCACAAACCAACAGCAAGTCACCCAACAGAACCAACTGTTTAATACGGCGATCAGTCCTTTTGAACAACTGGATCGTCAGTTTTTCGTGGTCGCCGAACCCGCCAGCAACAGTGTGATTATCAGCGCCACGCCTCGTTACTTCGAAGAAGTCATGCGCGTCATCAAGCAGCTGGACTACCGCCCGCCCATGGTGCTGGTGCAAGTATTGATCGCCGAAGTGCGGCTGGGTGACATTTATGAGTTTGGTGTTGAGATGGGTTTGCAGGATTCGTTGGTGTTCGACCGAGGGAAGGCGGCGTTGAATACCGGCGGCTATGACTCAGCCGCCGTTCCGGGATTCAATTTCGCCGGTGCGGGTCAGCCTAACTTAAACAGCCGATTCCAAGACACCTTGGGAGGGCAAGGGATCTCGAGTTTCGGTGTGGGTCGTACTAACAGCGCGTTGGGTTACGGCGGTTTAGTGCTGTCGGCGGCTAACGAATCGGTCAATATCCTGTTGCGAGCTTTGCAGGATAGTGGCCGTATGCAGGTCCTCAGCCGACCGGAAGTCATGGCGATTCATAACCGACAGGCATCAGTATTGGAGGGTGAAAAGGTTCCGCGAATCACTGGC
>JANNPR010001174.1:0-3745 GCA_031400345.1 Planctomycetota bacterium
TGCGCCGCCATCGTGACATTGTTAGTTTGTCTATTTTTACTGGTCGCGTCCCGCAAAATTGCCGCTGCGGCAGTGGCCGTTTGTGGTCTGCTAATCGCTGTGGCGTTTGCTGTCCCGGCAATGACCCGAACTATCCAAATCGAACGGGCAGCCAATCGACCCGGTCCCGCTTTTGGGGTTGAGTCTAGTAAAATCCTTTCAATGGGCGCCTGCGACGTGTCGATTCCGGCTACCCATAAGTTCGGCGAATTAGAGTCGACGTCCTTTTTTCACGCTGAGATTCAACAAGATCCGACTCGACACATTATGGTTCAGACGGTGACACCGTTTACACGAGATCAATTCTACGTTGATTTGAAACGCGATTTGGCGGCTCGGGGAAATAGCATCTTGGTCTTTGTCCACGGGTATAACGTCGACTTTGACGATGCCGCCCGTCGCACAGCTCAAATGGCTCACGACTTGGAATTTGCCGGGGCACCTGTGTTCTTCAGTTGGCCATCGCAAGGAAACTGGCATCAGTATCGCGTCGATGAGCAGCAAGTTGCCATTGCCGTAGACAGTCTCAAGCCATTTCTACTGGATATCGTGCGGACAGCTGGAGCGGAGTCGATTCATTTAGTCGCGCATAGTATGGGTACGCGAGCGCTAACTGCGGCGCTGAGAGAGATTGAACTGGAAACAAAGGATCGCGGCACTCCGTTCCACCAGGTCGTATTGGCCGCGCCGGATATCGATTCAGAGATTTTCCGAAAGCAAATTGCGCCGGCTATGAGGGGAGCTGCCAGGCAGGTCACGCTGTATGCCTCGTCGAACGACTTGGCCCTGGTCGCGTCGCGAACTTTTAATAACGGCACCTCCCGAGTTGGTGACACCAGTCGCGGCGTTTTCGTAACACCAGGAATCGAAACGATTGACGTTTCGAATGTGGATTCCAGCCTCCTCGGGCACTGCTACTACGGCAGCAACCCGACGGTCCTGACCGATCTCAAGGAATTATTGCGTTCCAAGCATGCTGCTGACCAACGTCCCTATCTAAGACCAATCGCTTCTAGTGGCACGCGCTATTGGACCTTCAGCGATAGCTCGACGGCACGAGGTGTCACGTCACTGCAGACTCGGTGAATCGAAGTAGTAGGCACACTCCGTGTGCCGTCCATGGCACACGGAGTGTGCCAACTACAACGGGGCATTGCTCGGCAAGTTGTTGGGGGAGAGGGGACCCGCTAGGCAGCTTTTTTGTCGACTTACCGTTGGACATGTCCCTCTAAAATCACCCATTTCCAACTTTCCCACAAAATTTCCGGAATTCTTGATGGGTAAATGCCTCGGCCGGTGCTTTATACACATGTGAACCGAGTCGTTTAGGAAAAATCAGCAAACTCGAGGGGAAAATCATGCTTGACCGAATCGTACGCAAGATCTTGAAACAACTTGTCGCCGGGCGGAAACTGGATCTGGAACAGATTATTGCTGCGAACCCAAAATATGAGGCGGTGTTACGGCGGAGACTTCGTTTCGTCGCCAAAGTAGCGGGAAAAGTGCGTCGACAATCGCGGGCGGCTTCCTCCAGGAGACGATCGCGGGAAGGCCAATCGGAATCTACGCTTCATAAATGCAGGACGGAATCCAGCACGCTTCCGCCGAATGCACCATCACAAATCGATGAGCTGGTAACGCGACTCCCAGCTCCTCAACCCCCAGGCGACCGACGCGTACAAGGGAGATCTCGTCGAGTTATACCGACTCAAGGCATCGGCCGCTCGGCGTGTAGTTCAGAAGCGGACGGACAATTGCGATCGTTCGTCAGAACTCTCTTTCCAGGCAGCAGACGTCAGGATCGATTGGGGCGATTCGAACTCAGGCAGTTAGTGGGTCAAGGCGGTTTCGGACTTGTTTTCCAGGCATACGATCCCGAGCTGGAACGACTGGTTGCGATCAAGGTACCAAGGCCAGGCCGACAACCCGCCGATGAATCTGAACGAGATTTTTTGCGTGAGGCTCGCTACGCCGCATCGCTGAAACATCCTCGGGTAGTATCGGTACATGAAGTCGGGTGCGACCGTGGTCTGCCCTTTATCGTCAGCGACTTCATCGAAGGAACTTCGTTAGCTCAGCTTCTGACGCAACGAGAACTATCGCAGTACGAATCCGCAGAGGTTGTTGCCCAGGCCGCCGAAGCATTGGAAGGCGTGCATCAGGGAGGAATTGTTCACCGTGACGTGAAGCCGGGAAACTTATTAATCGATTCCCAAGGGCGCGTCCATTTGACCGACTTCGGACTCGCACAACGCTTACACCATCCAGACGCTAGTACCAAGAAAGGCAGCCAAAGGGGGACAATGTCGTTTCACGATCAAGACGTGCAGGACGATGCTCCACGTATTCTTGATGGACGCGCCGACGTTTTCAACTTAGGAATCGTGTTGTACCGTCTGCTTACCGGGGTATTCCCTTTCCGTGGCAGTCAGGCTTTTTTTGTCCACCAGATCGTACATCTTCATCCGCCGCGGCCGCAGGAATTACAACCATTAGTTCCTACAGCATTGGAGGTGATCTGTTTAAGAGCGCTGGCGAAAACCAAGGGGCGGCGATTCCCGTCCGCCGCAGCCATGGCGGCAGCGCTTCGCAACTGGCAAGAACCGAAAGAATCCAAGCCGTTCAACATAGAGAGTCGCGAGGTATGTCCCTGACTTTTTGCGCGTCGCACATCCCTGAGCTTGCGAAGCGGTGATGCACGTCGACGGACGTGCCACTGCTTGAAACGCGACGTGGTCACCACTGGGGAGTAGCTCGACTTGCGTTTCAAGCAGTGCTCGGGTGGGACCAAGATTGTGTCCGAAGCGGGACCGTTGCCGATCGATTCGTTTTATTCTTCGCACTGCTCGGAACGATAGTCAGCCGTACTGCTAATGCCAAGCCCATTTCGTTCCGAGCAGTGGCACGCCGACTGACGTTACACTCGCATCCTCATAGCGTGCCACCCCGATGATTTACAACCTCGAACAGCTGGGAGCTTTCCAGGTCGTCCTCCATTGGTAGCGGTTTTAGCAAACCTTGCTCGCGCACCAGCTCATCGTTTACCAGCTCGCGCGTTACGTAGTCCGTGAATCCATAGTTTCCTGGACTGCGATAACGATCGATTTCGCGCCAATAAACGAAGATATGCGAAATGCCTAGTCTGTTGAGCGCTTCCAGTCGTTGGGATTTCGATTTATCCCGA
Source organism: Planctomycetota bacterium (assembly GCA_031400345.1). Classification (GTDB taxonomy): domain Bacteria; phylum Planctomycetota; class Planctomycetia; order Pirellulales; family Pirellulaceae; genus JANNPR01. Next base: position 3,224 of record JANNPR010001174.1, read on the forward strand.
AATATCTCCTCGAAAATGCAACTGTCAAAACAGGTGTTGTAAAGCGTTGGAATTTCGAGGTCGAACGGTCGAGCGTCGCCGACCATCAACACCGTTGAACCATCTCGTACGTGCTGATTCAGATAACGATGAGTCGGGTGGGTTCGCAAGAGATCAACGCGCAAGTCCGCCAGGGCGACGAAATAGCGGATATCGCCAGCCTCCAGGCTCAAGCCAGAGTTCAGTAAAAGGAAGTTTCCCAACGACCCGAGGAGGAGAACGATGAAGACCGCTTTGCGCCATATTCGACCGTCGAAGGCAGTGGCTCCGACGCCAGTTAGAACGCAAGCGTAAACAAACGACGGCACGAAAAAACGATCGATGCGATGAGTGAATAGCCACCAGGCGGCGAAGTTGTAGAACATCAATGCCAACATGAGTAGCACCAGCCTTCTGTGTTTGCACACCATCAACGAGGCAAAACAGAAAGGCCACAGGATGGGACTGAGAAATGTGCTGCGCCAGCCAACCAACGAAATGGCG
>JANNPR010001179.1:0-2035 GCA_031400345.1 Planctomycetota bacterium
CATCGACCGCCATTCCCACCGAACCCAATATTGACCATTCGCCCAACTTCATCGAGCCCAGCCCTCCTACACCAATTCCTACACATAATCTTCGCCGTTATACCAGACCTACACGAACGTCTAGCTTGCTGCATGACTTCCACATCGAAGCGGCCCTCCCCTCACGCACTGTCTCATCATCATCACCGACCACGATATCGCCCGGCGATATGACCACCCCTCCGACATGCACTGGAATGTTTATGGCGCCGGGCCTGACCTTCTGTGATTGTCTCGGACAACCCCCGAGACAATAGATCGGAAATTCTTCCTCGCGCAGCAGCCTAGCGTCCCTCGCATGTCCGTTCGTCACGACTCCGACAACACCTCGTTTGCGCGCTTGCAAGGACATATTGTGCCCAAAGGATCCCATGTAGTTTCCTCGGCCCTCGTCTATGACCAGCACATCTCCGGGCTGCGCCATTAGCAAGGCTTTGTGCGTAGTGATGTTGTCGTTTGGATAGTTGAGGACCGTGAAGGCTACGCCGAGCACTTGGATACCCTTAAAAAAGGGCTGGATCTCGGGCATCATGATTCCGTGCATGCCCATCGCATCGCTCAAAGTCGCAGTCCATAACCCGGAGAATTGCTCTACGAGCGATTGCGGGGGCCGAGTAAAATTGTAATGAACCTGGCCGTACATTGACACCCCCTTCTGATTCTTGATATTGGCATGAGGAAGACACTGGTCCGTATCCACTGCAGACATTGACCTGCCCAGGTGGAGAGTACTGCAGGATCCTACAGGGTCATAATGAGAAGTTTGCTTCGACTATTTGCTCCCAGCATACTGCCAGCCCTCGGGACTTGGCTGGTTGGTCGGTTGAAAACGATCGAAAACATGTAGCTAGTGGTCGCACACCGGTGTTTTCTGAATAGTCAGGCCGATAATCTGCGCACACGGTGGCTCCGCTTCGCACGTGCCGACGATGAAACCTATTTGACCTGAACCGGCGGGCACCAGCTAGGTCAGATGCGCTCGTGTTATTGTGTATGCTAATGGAGCCGGTCTGAAAATAGGCCGCATAACCTCGACAAGCAGCGGCAGGCCCACCGAGTGTGTTTTGTGCGAAGCCGTTGTTCGAACGAACTTAAGCCAATACGCCCGGCACAGGCGTTGACCTAGAGCGCTGGCAAGTCTAAAACGGAGAGCGGGGCTGGGGATCCTCCATCCAAAAGCCTCTTTATTTCCCGCCCCTCGATTCTAGGAACGAACATTTTCAGAAAATCAAACATATATCCCCTCAGGTACGCCTGCTTACGAATAACTAGACGCAAGGTACTAGGTTGGAACAGATGTTTTGCGTCGATCCTTCTCAGACCCGCATCGCGCTTTTCATTGAATGCCACTGTAGCCAGTATCGCGATACCGAGGCCCATTTCTACATAGCTCTTACTGACGTCTGCATCCACGGCGCTTAATACGACATTTGGTTTGAGCCCCTGATCGGAGAATGTTTTATTCACAACCCACCGCGCGCTATATCCTTCATCGTATGTAATAAGAGGGTAACTGCTCAACGCTGCCAAGGTAAGTGGTTTTACGCGAAGCAATGGGTGCTTGGGCGGCGTGATGACGCAGCGGTCGAGCCTATAACAAGATAATTCAACAAGATCTGCGGCGCTTTGCCGCGTTTCCGAGCAGATGGCGAGGTCCGCCTCGCGCGCAAGGACCATGTCACAACACTGCGTGGGGTTTCCTTGCCTTAAGCTAAGCCGCACCAGCGGGTAAGCTTTCATGAAGCGTCGAATTGCAGTGGGAAGGGTATATCGCGCCTGAGTGTGAGTCGTTGCGACCGTAAAATCACCCTTTTCCGTGTCGGCGTTTTCTTTCCCTACGCGCTGGATATTCTCCGCTTCCTGCAGCATGCGCCGTGCAAAAGTCAGGATTTCATGGCCCTTGGAGGTCAACGCCAGGATCTTATTGCCTCTCCTTACCAATATATCGAAGCCCAGCTCCGCCTCAAGCTCCAATATCTGCCGGCTAACACTGGGT
>JANNPR010001200.1:0-2604 GCA_031400345.1 Planctomycetota bacterium
CCCCAGTGGCAGACGACTATTCGCCGAAACCGCCAGCATCGGGATCCGAATTGTAGTGGTGGGACTGACGTGCGCAATATCTAACGCCAGGATTGTCGACCTTTTACCCAAATTCTGTTCCCAAAATCTTCTGCCCCAAGGGGGCTGCGTCCCTTAGCCCAAGGGTTGCCGCGCTTAGCGGCTACCCTGGGAAACGAAATAAATGATTCGTCAACCCCGAAGGGGTTGCGTCAGAGCCAACACGGACTCGGCCGCAACCCCGTTGGGGTTGGCGTTGTTGTGTACCGCAGCACCCAGGGTAGCCGCTAGCGCGGCAACCCTGGGAAACGAAGTAAATGATTCGTCAACCCCAACGGGGTTGCGTCAGAGCCAACACGGACTCGGCCGCAACCCCGTTGGGGCTGGCGTTGTTTGTACCGCAGCTCCCAGGGTAGCCGCTATCGCGGCAACCCTGGGCTAGTGGACGGAACCCCGTTGGGGTAAATGCTTGTCGCTCCAACGAGAAGAAGACTACAACCAACAATCAGCAACGGAATAAAAATCGTCCACCTCGTGAACACGCATTGAACCAGAAAATCACCAATTTCGCGCAGGCCACCCTAGCGTATATGAAGTCCTTAATTCAGCTGCGGATTGCCATCCTATTCATACTTATTGCTGCGCTGGCGGTGCGCTTGGGTGCCGGTTTCTGGTGGCAATCCCGCCTGCCGCCCGCAAGCTTTGCGTTCGGTGATAGTGGTAGTTATTGGACGTTGGCTCAAGCCATAGCACGGGGCGAGCCCTATCGGTTCGGCATGGATGGATCGCAAGTATTTCGTACCCCGGGGTATCCGCTAGTTTTAGCACCTCTATTTTTGCTTTCCGATGATCCGCCGGTCATGTGGGCTCGAGTTCAGAGTGCGCTGTTGGGAACCGTTTCGGTCGGTCTGGTTTCGTGGTTGGCGGCTCGGCTGTTGGATCAAAGGGCAGCAGTGGTGGCGGCGACTATTGCGGCATTCAGTCCCGACTCGGTCGCGTTGGGTACCTTTGTGTTGAGCGAAGCGCCGTTTTGTCCGCTGATGCTATTACAGATCATTTTGTGGGACGTGAGTTGGCGCGCGGAGACAACGATGGGTCAGCTCGGTGGTGCGTTTGCAAGCGGACTGTCAGCGGGCGCAGCAACTTTGATGCGGCCGAGTTGGTTGCTCTTTACACCCTTTGTACTTGGTCTGGTGTTCGTGCTGGGGCCACGTCGGGGCATCCAACTGAAAATGGGTTTGGCCGCGCTGATTGGGTTGTGCCTTGCCATGTCGCCGTGGTGGCTACGAAACTATCACGTAGTCGACCGCTTCGTACCCACCAACCTACAGGTCGGGGCCAGCCTCTACGACGGACTTCATGAAGGAGCAACTGGGTCGAGCGATATGCGATTCGTATCGCAGTTCTACGCCGAACAGCGAGAAGCGGACGCGACTAGCAGTGATCCACCTAGAGGTTTATTCGAAGAGCGACTTGATGCGCGCATGCGAGACGCGTCAGTCCGGTGGGTACGTTCGCACCCTGGGCAGGCAGTTAAGCTGGCTTGGATCAAGTTTTTGCGGATCTGGAGTCCAGTACCACATGCGACAGAGCTTCAAAACCCCCTGCTACGCTGGACTATTTTCCTGGGATACGTACCGGTGATGTTCTGCGCGTTATGGGGTGCTTGGCGCTATTTGCGTTGGGATTGGCCCTACGTACTGTGTGTACTACCGGCGCTGTACTTGACTTTACTGCATGTGATTTTTGTTGGCTCCATGCGATATCGGCAGCCTGCGATGCTGACGCTGTTCGTTTTGGCAGCGGGAGCGGTGGCCGGCAGCATGCCCAAGCGGGTAAACCGTTCAATGAGCAAAACTAGCAGTCGGCACTCCGGTGCTTCAGATTAGTGAGATGGGAATGGAAGCCCGACGATACGAGCGCGAAAAGGAAGGAGGTTGCGTGATTGCGTTAGGACGCTTGACGCAGACGATCTGCCTGTTGACGCTCGGAGCTGCGGCGGTCGCGCTGGTGGGCTATCATTTTCTGACGAGTCGCTTTGATGACGAATTGCGCATTCATCTAGTACGCGTGCTGCGGCAGCGTTTTCCCGAACATATTGTTACGATACGCACCGCTCGTCGCCTTCCTGGAACGGGAATTGAACTGCAGTCGCTGTCGATAGCAGCTCCCATCAAGGGACACGCCGATCGGCAGCTCGTCTATGTCGAGGAGTTGCTGCTGGGATGCGACACAGACTTTGCAAAATTATTAACTGGTGAAACGCAGTTGTCTGGAGTGAAACTGCGGGGAGTGAAGGTGCGAGCCACGCGCGCTCCCGACGGAACCTGGGACGTATCGCCGCTGCTGCAGAAACGGTCCGAAAAATTCAGTTGTCCTGGGGTAACGATCACGGACGCTACGGTCGACATTGTGGACCACAAGACAGATACTCCGACCGAGCTTACGCTGCGTAATTTCGATCTCTCGATCTATCATTCCGACGACGAAACCCATTCCGACGACGTAGCCCATTCCGACGACGTAGCCCATTCGACGAAGGCATCCCAGTCGCAGGACAAGTATCACGTTCGCGGCTCCTTTAGC
>JANNPR010001278.1:0-6370 GCA_031400345.1 Planctomycetota bacterium
TCGCCTAACAGGCTGCGACTCATCGCAGAACATTCAATGTGCCAACCAGGACGTCCCTTTCCCCACGGGCTATCCCAGTGCGGCTCGCCCGGTTTGGCTCCCTTCCACAAGGCGAAATCGCCGGCAGAACGCTTTTTGGAAGCTGCCTCTCCCCCTTCGCCCTGTTGATCGTCAGCACTGCGATTGCTGAGCTTGCCATATTCTGAATCCTTCGTGACGTCAAAGAACACGTCACCGCCCGACGGATAAGCAAAACCCCGTTCGATCAACGTTTCGATAAACCGAATAATGTCGTCCATATATTCGGTGGCTCGAGGCATCTTGTCGATTTGGTCGACCCCCAAGGCCTTGAGATTTGCCAAGTAGTCTTGGGTCATCTCTTCTGCGACTTGAGGCATGGAAATACCTCGTTTGTTCGACTCGGCAATTAATTTGTCGTCCACGTCCGTAATGTTCACAACCCAGGTCACCTCGTAGCCACAATAAACGAGAAATCGCTTGATCGCGTCGAAAATCACCGGGCCCACCATATGGCCAATGTGGGCTTCCTTGTAGACCGTTGGACCACATAAATAGATGCCTACCTTGCCTGCTTGAACTGGGACAAACGGCTCTTTGGTCTTGGAGAGTGTGTTGTAGACACGAATGGCTGGAAAACCAAACGATCCGGCCTTCGACGGTTTAGATTCAGTCGCGGTTGCCATATCAATCCGTTGCAAAAAAAAGACTCCGTGCTTATCTGCGGCGTGTCGGCCGCTACTTCGCCACCAATAATACCACGCATTCGGCCATCATGGCCTCCTCACGCCCGACCGGTCCAACTCGCTCACCGGTCTTCGCTTTAATTCCTATTCGATCTAGCGGAAGCTCCAAAAGGTCCGCAATCCGGCGACGCATTGCTAGCTTAACTGTCCCCAGGTGGGGTCGCTGGGCAAAAACAATACAATCGGCGTTGCCAACCTGATAACCGCCGGCTCGGACCCGCTGATATGCAGCTTGCAACATCTCGGCCGAGTCGCGTCCCTTATTGGTCTGATCTGTATCTGGAAACAGTTCGCCGATATCGCCTAACGCCGCAGCGCCGAGCAGCGCATCCGTCAATGCATGCAACAGCACGTCCGCATCACTGTGCCCGACCAAATGTTGATCGTGGGGCACATCAATACCTCCCAATCTCAATGGACCACCGGGCGCTAGTCGGTGAGTATCGTGACCTATACCGATTCGCATTTGCTGGTTTGCGCCCAGGCGATCATTCATGGTACTCGGCTCAACTCCATCCTTAGACGAATCGAAAGGCCCGAAAACGGCCGAATTATAGCGAGGCAGGGGAAATCCGACAACGCGTAACGGCCGTGGATGGGATAAGAAGTTCGGCTGCCACTGGCACACCCCGGCCCACCATTGGACTCAGAATTGGATCGGCAGCCGGCCGCCGCGTTGGCAACTTTGACGAGCCGTAAGCACCGTCGTGAGTGCCCGATAGGCGTCTTCTAAGTCGCTGGTCTTGCGAATTAGACTCGTGACGGCCCGATGAAAATGTGTCAACAATTGCTCGCCTACGGGTCGCTCGCTCTCGAGTGACTCCATGTGTCGACCGGCTTCATCAAACCAGACGACACTTGCCGGCAAGTCGACAAATGCAACGCCTTTCTCGCAACACACCTGTAGTGCGGATGGCGGGCGAAAGGCCACGGCCTCATGCCATGAGGCTGGCATGTAATGTCCGCAACTAATTTGTGCTAGCGGCCCCTGTCCATAGTGGTCAAGTGGCGAAAAATCCAGACTCATCATCAAATAGTCTTCGCCGCGGGAGGTGTCTAACGAATCGTGGCGGACCCCAACCACCGTCGTCGGATCGCTGCCGACAACGTACCGACACCAGTCGACCAGTTCCATCAGGTCACGAGTCGCCGGGTCGGATGTCGCCGAGTGTCGCCGTGATCCTGTAGTGACACCTACGGACATACGACGATGACAGAATAATAGCCGCGGCTGACCTAATCGCGTGGCGATCAATTCCTTCAAGCGAATGGTTGCTGGCGCCATTCGCCGAGGAAACTCGGCCATAAAGGCAATACCCGATGCTTCGACCCGTTCCTTAATCTCGCGGGCTTGAGCGGGTTCCAAGTCCAACGGGACAGCACAGTAAACTGCCTTTCCCGCATCACAAGCAGCCAGGATCGGCAACGCACCGTACCAATCAGGTGAAAGAAGCAAAACAGCGTCCAAATCATCCCGCTGAACGAGCGCACGAAAACCATCAACGACATCGGCGCGAAATTCGTCGGCCGCTTGCTCCGCTAGATGCGAAACCTCAGCATGCACCGCCCGCACGTCAAAACGGTCGGAAAGTGATCGCAAGGCCAAGCGATGTCGAGACTCCCATGCCTCGCCCAAACCCACAATCCCAACTCGTAGCTTCATGCTCAGATATTCTTCCTAGTCAGAGTACGTACATAAATCTTGAGCGGGAATTATAGCGATCTGGTCGATCTGAGGAACCAATCTGCAATACTTTTCTGCACAGGTCGCAGTAGGATGGGCTTCTTAGCGCGTCGTCAATCGACGGATCGCTCGGATCCGGCCGATCCGTCCGGTAGAAAACGAGGAAAGGTGGAGGCAGTCCAGCCCGGACCAGCCTACTGCCGAAGCCACATGATCCATCGAGTCTCCGTAGTTATTCCCGTAATAAATGAATCGTCTCATATCCAACAGGCGATTCGCTGCGCGTGGGAGGCCGGCGCCGATGAAGTCGTAGTCGTTGACGGCGGGAGTACGGATGGGACCGCAGAACTTGCCCGTCAATTGGAATGTCAGTTGCTGCAAACCGCCGCCGGAAGGGGCGCACAACAAAACGCCGGGGCGTATCACTCGACTGGTGATGTGCTTTTGTTTCTCCACGCGGATAACTGGCTCGCCCCGCGAGCGATCGATCAAGTTCGGGATGCCTTAACTCAGTCGGAAGTTGAGTTTGGAGGTTTTCGACAACGCATCCAAGCACCCGGATTGTCCTATCGAATACTAGAAATTGGCAACAGAATCCGTTTACGTTATTTCGGTTTGCCGTACGGTGACCAAGGGATTTTCGTGCGTCGAAAGTCCTTCGAAATTGCCGGCGGGTTTCCGGAGACATTCCTATTAGAAGACTTGTTACTGGCCAAGCGATTGCAACCGCTTAGCCAGCCAGTGCTGTTACCCGGACCATTGCACGTAAGCGCTCGCCGTTGGCAGACGCAGGGCGTAATTCGACAGACGATTCGCAATTGGAGGATTCTTTGGTCGTTTCGCCAAGGCGTACCGATCGATGAATTGGCGAAACGATATCGGCGTCACGATCAGATGTAGAGGGACTGAATTGTACAGCACGCATTCGGATTTGGGCCGGCTTGCAGACCGTTGATTTGATCGGCGATGGGGATGCCTTACCTTTACTGGGGCTCTTTCAGCCGGCGATATTTTTCTTCGTACTTTTGCCACAGCCGTTTATGCCGGTCCGATAAATCGACTAGTCTTCCTTGGATATAGGCAGTCGAGACATTCGTGTCCGTTTCCAAAGGATCGCCGTTCGTGATGATGAGCGTCGCGTCCTTACCGACTTCCAAGGATCCGACACGGTCCGCAACCCCCAATATTTGAGCCGGTGCAAGAGTGATAGATTTAAGTGCGACTTCGGCGGGCAAGCCGTAAGCGACCGCAGTCGCGGCGTGGTACGGCAAATTGCGGACACGTGAGGCACCGAATCTCATGACTGACGAAATGCAAAACGGCACCCCCGCCTGATGTAGCTTACCCGGCAGTGAATAGGGAGCGTCATAATCGTCGTCCGGGCGTCGCGGGAGGCGGTACACGGCACCCACGATCACCGAGACTTGGTGTTTCTTCAGCAACTCGATACACAAGGGCGCGTCGTATCCGCCAGCAATGATCAAGCGTGTCTTTTGCTGATCTGCGAAGGCGACCGCAGCTTGAATCTGTTGCAGTTCGTCCGCGACGATCAATAGCGGTTGCTTACCTTCAAGAACGGGAATTAACGCCTCCCAGCGAGCATCTTCGGATTGCGCACTGTCAGGTGCTCGACGTGCCTTTAGGTAGGCGCGTGCGTCCGTGAAGGCACGCTTAAGCAACTCCAGACCTTGATCTCGTTGTTCCATCTGTGCGCGTGGCGAATCCTCCATCATCCATTCGCTGTACGGGGTCATGAACGGCCAGTGGATGTGCATTCCCACATCCGCTTTCAACGTCATGTCTTCCCAAGTCCAACCGTCCAGCTGAAGCACCGCTGACCGACCTGCCAATAGCCGCCCGGATGGTGCCGATAAGGCCAGCAAGACGCCATTGCTGCGAGTCACGGGAATAAGCTCGCTATCGGGATTAACAGCCACCCACGATTTTACATTGGGATTAATTTGCCCAAGTTCCATGTCATCAACTGTGGCCCTAATGGAACTGATTTCGACCAGGCCCAGATTTGTCCAGGCATCGAACAACCCCGGGTAAATATGTTTGCCGCTCCCGTCGACGCGCACAGCCTGATCCGGTACGAGTACATCCTTTCCCACCGCAACGATCTTTCCACGATCAAAGACTACGGTGGCGTCTTCCATGGCGGGTCCCGAGACGGGATGAACCGTAGCACCCAGAATGGCAATCGGTTTTTCTTGAGGTGCGCCTGGGATTTCTGGCGATGCCGAACCGTGACGGGTCCCCCAAACAAGCACCATGAAAGCAAATAAGATTGGAAATGCAGACCGATGCATTTTCATATTCATGTTCCAACTCAGTTTTCGAGACTCAACTAGGGTCTGTGTGGACGTTACCTTCTCTTTGCGAAGCCGTATCACTCTCAGAACGCGAAATGTGGGTGGCAGACCTCGTCTTCCCTCGGCCAAAGATCCTGTTGCTGGCCATCGTTGTCTTCTGGCGATCGCATCGCATCCCCAGTTGCCAAGATCTTCTGGACAATGGTGGCCTTCATTCGCTTGGCGTCCTCGCGTAACTGCCGGTCTTCGTCCAAGGAAAAGTACCGTCGGCCATCAATCCACGTTTGTTCACAACGCGACATGGCGGACAACGGCGGGCCACTCCAGATCACCAGGTCGGCATGTTTGCCGGACTCTAACGAACCCACGAATTGGTCCACTCTCAGTTGGCGAGCGGGGTTAAGCGTTACAAATTTGAGCGCCTCTACGGCCGGTACTCCGCCGTACTTGACTGCCTTTGCTGCTTCGTGATTCAGATGACGTGCCAACTCGCGATCATCCGAATTGAAGGAAACAACTACTCCCGCGTGGTGAAGCAAGGCACCGTTATAGGGAATGGCATCGATGACTTCGAACTTGTAGGCCCACCAATCACTAAACGACGACGCCATGACTTCCCGCTTCTTCATCTCATCCGCTACCTTGTACCCTTCGAGAATGTGCTGCAACGTGCCAATCTGGACACCGAACCCGTCGGTGACCCGCAGAAACGCCAGGATTTCGTCCTGTCGATAACTGTGGCAATGAATCCAACGTTTTTTCTCGAGGACCTCTGCCACTGCGTCGAGTTCCAAATCGCGACGCGGCTGCATCCCAATATGCGAACGGTTCCAATCATTCCAGGACTTGATGTAATCTCTGGCAGCGGAAAACTCGTCGCGAATAATCTGTTCCACTCCCATTCGAGATTGCGGATAACGAAGGGCAGCTTGCGCTGGCATGTTGCTCTGTTTGACGTTTTCACCCAGGGCGAACTTGATTCCGGCGGGTGCTTCGGCGAACTTCAGTTCCTCGGGTAGCGATCCCCAACGTAGTTTTATCACCTGGTTTTGACCGCCGATGGGATTGGCAGAGCCATGTAGGACATTGGCTGCCGTGACGCCTCCCGCCAGCTGGCGATAGATATCGATGTCATTGCCGTCGATAAAATCACCAATCCGTACTTCAGCGGTGATTGCCTGCCCCATTTCATTTACGCCGCCGTCCGTGGCCATGTGCGAGTGGCAGTCAATGATTCCAGGGGATATGTGCTTGCCGCTGGCATCGACTACCAACGCATCCGAGGTTGCAGCTAAGTTGGATCCAACCGCTACGATCTTTCCGTCGGCGACAAGCACCGCACCATTGTCAATGGTTCCCGCGGGGCCACTGGTCCAGATGGTGGCGTTCTTAAATAGCACTAATTTCGGCTGCTCTGGTTTTGATTTCCGTCCAAATGGTCCCATTGGATAATTCACGTCGAACGAAGCAGGCAAGTCTTTTTGCGGAGGCTTTTCTTTAGCTTTAGGCTTTTCGCCGACCTTTGGCTTTTCACGCTCGACCTTGGGCTCTTTGGTTGGCGTTCCACCTTCTGGGTCTTTTTGGGGATCTTCGGGCTTTTTCGATTC
>JANNPR010001279.1:0-9619 GCA_031400345.1 Planctomycetota bacterium
CCGTGTAATAGCTCACAAAGTGGGAGTGACGAGGCATGTGTCAGTATTTGATACACTGCATGGAATGTTGCCGAGGCACGCTTCGTTCGTATGTAGATCAGCAAATGCCTCTGTCCATTCCCGAGCATTGCTCACAGTTGCTGTCTTCCTTTCGGAGCGTTCCTGCCATGTTCAGTACCCGTGTCCTTGCACCTGCGGCCGCGCTCATAGCGCTGCACCTGATTGCCACGCCGCTGGCGGCTCAGGCACCGTGTACCTTCGTTGCGTTTTCATTTCTTGGGTCTTTCGTGTGATTCAGAACATGCCGGTTCCATTCCATTGCCCGCATTGCCAGCTCTTCACGTTGATCGACGATGAATACTCAGGGTTGACCGGTCCCTGTGCATCATGCGGAAAGACCATTACCGTACCCATGGCTGCGGGAGCGTCCGGTGCGACGGCACGAGTCGCTGGTGGCGGAAGAGTGCGAAATGAGCAGTCGGTTGTGAAAATTCTATTAATCGTCGCTGCCTGCATGGTCGGCAGTATGATTGTGATCGGATTCGCCAGCGTGCTGCTCATGCCCGCGCTCACTTTGGCTCAACAAAAGCAACACCTAAGAGGTTGTTCTGATAATCTTCGTCGCATTGGCGTGGCCCTTTCACAATATCATGATAAACATGGATCGTATCCACCGGCGTTTGTTGCGGATGAGACGGGCAAACCGAAACACAGTTGGCGAGTGCTTATCTTGCCATTTCTGGGCGAGCAAGATCTTTTCAATAAATATGATTTCAGCGAACCCTGGGATAGCCCGGTGAACGCGAAAGTTGCCGAGCAGATGCCCGATGTTTTTGCCTGCCCGTCCGACGAGGGTGTCAAGGTAGTCGATGAAACCAGTTACATGGTAGTCACTGGCTCCAAAACAGTGTTTCCCAAAAGCTCATCCACTCGCAAAGCGGATATCGGGGACGATCTGTCATTGACAATTATGTTAGTGGAGGTGCATGATTCGGGGGTCAGTTGGCTCGAACCCAAGGACATAGAGGCCGCTCAATTACGTATCAATAGCGATGATTTAGGTGGCGTTGGCGGCAACCATGAGGACGGCACTGAAAATGGCCTGAACGTACTTATGGCCGACGGCAATCCAATGTTTCTGAGTGACACCTTGTCGGACGAATACTTGCAGGCAATGTCCACAATCAACGGCCAAGAGATGATCCCATGGGAAGTCCTAGAAAAATAGCGGCCGTCGGTAACTTTAGCTCGCAGTTATCATCGGAAGATGTGGCACAGCGTCGCTTGGCCGCCGAACGCCTTGCTCAGGACGAGGAAGCCGCCCGAATGTCGGCCCCGCAACTTGTAAAGGCGTGCGGCGACGTGGACCATGAGGTCCGTGAATGGTCCGTATCGGCTCTCGAATCGCTCGGTGTTCCACCGTGCGATAACCTCAAGGAACTTAGTTTGCTATTGTCCGATGATAACGGAGACGTAGTGTTTTGGGCTGCCACTCTGATCGGTCGACTTGGAACTGCGGCTGCCCCTGCCACCGCTGCGCTGACTGAAGTGCTAAACGCTTCCTCACATTTACCGGCTCGTGAGCGAGCGGTCTGGGCACTAGGAAAGATCGGTTCCGCTGCATCCATGGCTATTCCGTCACTTGAACAGGCCGCCAAAAGTCCGCACGTTCGTCTGGCACGTCTGGCAAATGAATTGCTAATTTCCTCTGGCCAAGGGTTAACACGAAGTCGATAATCAACAACAATTGATTCGATAGCGATATAGAGGTGATTATGCTTCGTATCCTCGGCACCGCGAAAACGTTGTGTGACGGTTTAAGTCGACGCGAGATGCTGCGTGTTGGCGGCTTGGGACTAGCGGGACTGGGTCTACCCGATATTTTGCGATTGCAGGAGGCAAGCGCCGCTCAGGGCGCATTAACGCCTAGATCGTTTGGCCGTGCCAAATCGATTATTCTCATCCATCTCTATGGCGCCCCCAGCCAATTGGAGTGGGCCGACCCTAAGCCCGACGCCCCCGTGGAAATTCGTGGTGAATTGGGGACGATTGCCTCGAGCTTACCTGGCTGTGGAGTCTGCGAACTGCTTCCGAACCACGCCAAGGTCATGGATCGTTGCACGGTCCTGCGCTCTATGACGCACCCGTACCCACTACATGGTGTGGCCTTTGCGTTGACCGGAGTGGCAGCCATCGATGTTGCCATGGAGCTGGCTCCCCGTGATCCTCGCCATTGGCCATATTTCGGTTCGGTCGTTGAGTTTGTCGAAGCTCAGCGGCGTGAAAAACCCCCAGAAATTCCGCAGAATCTAGCGCTCCCATTTCGTTTTAGCAGCCGACGTGTAGGCGAGGTTCCTCGAGCCGGACCCTACGCTGCATTTCTAGGCAGCGAATATGATCCGGTATGGACCGATTTCGTAGGTGATGCAACGAAGGGGCATCGCAAAACGCTCCGCGATATGGTCTACGACGAAAACGACCCCTATATGGGTGTGTCGGATCAAAGCCACTTTGTGATGCCGGCCGCCGAATCAGCCGGAGTGGAAATTACCGTCGATCGTCTGAATCATCGACGGTCGATCTTGCGTCAGTTAAACGACGCTCGACCCGCATTGTCGAGGTCGCTGGCCGGCACGACATTAACCCGGCATCAATCATCCGCGATGGCGTTGCTGGAATCGGATAAGCTCACGAAATCGTTAGACATCCGCCGCGAAGATGCGGCGACTCGCGATCTCTATGGGCGCACTTTGTTTGGTCAATCCTGCCTTGCGGCACGCCGCTTGGTGGAAGTTGGCGCACGGGTTGTCAGCGTGTTTTGGGATGAATACGGTCTTGCCGGCACGGGCTGGGACACCCATTGGAATCACTATCCCCGGATGAAGAACGAATTATGTCCGGGATTTGACATGGGTTGGTACGGGTTGATCACCGATTTAGACCGCCGCGGGTTGCTCGACGAAACATTGGTCGTGTGCACGAGCGAGCATGGCCGAACACCCACAATCAACAAGGCGGAAGGTGGTGGGCGTGACCATTGGTCGAACGTCTACACAACCTTACTGGCCGGCGGTGGAACAGCCCGAGGTCGCATTGTTGGCGCGTCCGATAAACATGGAGCCGAAGTCGCAGAACGCCCAATTAGTCCCAAAGACCTTCAGGCTACGATGTATCATCTGCTCGGAATCGATCACGAACTAACCATTCGGGACCGGGGTGGCCGACCGCTCCCTCTAGTGGACGGTCGAGTCATCGACGAAGCACTCGCCTAAGTGTGGCGTAATCGGCTTGCCTGGCAAAAGTTGTCCAGAAGTGTGCCACGGGCCGCCGCCGAAGTTGGCTTTGATGTTTAGCAAAGGTCGTTTCGGCGGCAAGCCAGCGCTGAATAACATAAGACTTATTGGTTCGAATTGTCTGGCTTCCACAACGGCTATCGGACTGAGACGACCGCGTTGTCCAACCGTTCCGAGCACTGGCTTGCCGCCGAATAAGCCAACATGTGTAAGCCCAGCCAACGCCGGCGGCTACCAGAGTGGCACACTATCGAGTCGTCGTTCCGCCGGAGCCCAGCGCGCCACTCTTCACCGACACCGGAATCGTCGTCGTGGAAACCACCGGCCATTTTCCATGCCCATGTCCTGAAGCTCGAACCGACAACAGTTGTTCCCTGTCCTGAGCACCAGCAGTAAACCTCACAGTCAATTCCCCCGCGCTACTTTCGGGTGCAATCAAGAGCGGATCGGCAGAAATCATTCCCTGCTGCCGGTCTGAAGGAACCAGTTCAATTACGACCTTCTCCCGGAACTCCGGAGCGCGTGAGATGGTTAGCGGGATTTGGATTTCGGCGCCAGCTATTACGGTGAGCTCGGTGGACGTATGACCGACTTTCAAAAGAGCACCTTCGGGGAGGATGCCAATACGCAATTCCATCTTGTTGACCAAGGTGCGGATGTTACCCCGTGGATCCGGGGCCTGGACGACTCCATTCAGGATCATGCGGCTCGTCTTCGTGGTTTCCATCCATTCCGGGACAAAAATCGGATATTCCATGCGTTGGACACCTGGCGGAACGGTTAACTCGCCGCCGCCAAGTCCTTGGCGATGACGTTGTTGTTTAGACGTCATTTCCAGAACAACTTCGCCCTGAAAGCCCTCCAGCCTCTCAATCGTCAGCGGCGCCAGAAACGTGCTCCCGCGATGAACCTTTCGAACGTCGTCCAACCCGTCCGGAGTGATTTTGCAGCGTGGCTTCATCACGGTGGCGATCAATACCACACCCATTGGCCGTGTTACGGAGCGTTCGTTGAGCGTGGTCGTCGCGGTCACGGTTGCTAACGACGCGATGGCCGGTGCATCCGCTCCACAATTCAAGTCAACCGTTGTCTCATCTTTATCTGCCGGAACATTGAGATCGGGTGGAACGGTCACACCAGCGGGCAACCCCGAAAACGTCAATGAAATGGGTTGCCTGGATCCTCCATCACGCACGAATTTCATAGCCAATTTCGCCTGCCCTCCCAGCGGTACGCTAATCTGCGAAGGGAATGTCGCAGCCAGCCCGCCGTTAGTGAAGTCGGCAGCACCAGGCAGGGACCCTGCAGCTGTGATGGATTGGATACTCAATCGATAACAGGCGGCACGCGAGCCGCTCTTTCCCGACCGATCCGAAACCATCACGCGATACGTTCCGTCCGTCGGCACTACCAATGACACAGCCGGATCGGTGGAACCATTATCATCCTCGCTCGCGGCGACCTGTTTTCCATCGGAGCCCATTATCGCCAGGTCCAGATCCAAGGGCGCCGAATCACAGCGGTTCTGTGCAGCAATTCTCCACATTTGATCCTTTTTGAAATTCACGCAGTAGGTGTCCGTTCCCCACCGTGTTTCAATGGTGCCCGTTATGCCAACTGGGAGCTCGATAACCGGTTTTTGAACGGGTGAAGATTCAACCTGCTCGGCTAAGTTGGTAACCAGAAATGAATACGGGCTTGCAGTTCCCCACGCCGTTGCCAACGCGTACTCATGGGAAGTGACATCGTTCGCCGATGGAAAGGTTACATCCTGCACAACGGATTCCAAAGTCGCCGAACCCGTTGCCACTCCAATGCCGACAAACTCGACCTGCCGAGTCTCGCCACGCCGACCTGCCGATGGATAGCACGCTAAAACTTGCGGCGCAGATTTCAGCACCAGTCGATATACGTAAGAGCGGTCGCCTGCAAAATCGACGTCATGTAAGCGAAGCCGATACGTTTTGGCTGCCTTAGCAAAAAACGTCACCCTCAAATCGCGTCCTTCGGAGTCCGCAGCGTCGACAACTCGACCAGCCGATTCCAAAGTGGGTCCGCTAGGACCGGCTCGAATCGCCATCTCCTTTGCGAGCGCATCGTCGGCAGCACTTCTTTTCACTTCATGCACTTGTACGATTCCGTGCAACGGAGAACCCAGTTTGCGAGCTACCAGTTCTACCGTGACGGGCCCATCTTTGGGCACGCGAAATTCGTATTCATCAATCTCTTCGATTTGACCAATCTGACCGGAGACAGTGATTGGCAGCGCCGGCAGGAGTTGCGGTACCGTTCGCTTTGCGTCTTCGAGAATTTCGGCAGTGTCTCCGACGTGAAAAACGGCGACTGGCGAAGCGCCATTGGCATTTGCAACTTGCCATCGAATCAGTCCGGGCCGGACGTCAGCGGGAATCGTTAAGCGTGCCGGAAATTCTCGCGCCAGCGGCCATGCTGGCCCGCGTGCTTTGGCACCAAACCAGTACGGTGGCCCCGGAACCAAGACAGGTGATGGTGGACCTGTCAGCTCGAGCTTGATGCGTGAATCGTGCACAAACAGTTGCACATCCGGCGTCCAATCGTAGCCCCCCAAGATTACGTTGACTGTCGTGCCTAATCGCGCCCCTGCAGGATGAACAAATCCAATCTCAGGTTGGAGCTGCGCTTGTGCGGCCCGCGGGGAAACAACCCATAAAACGGCGGCGGTTGCCAATATTAGACAACGAATCGCTCTGGACAAGTTTTGGATCGCGTATTCTCTAAACCAATCGTTCATGGAAACCAGTTCGTAGGATGTGCATTCCTGCCCGTCCAAATAAAAGGGACGGGCAGGAGTGCCCATCCTACTATCGTTCTAAGCGATTAACCTCGGAATCAGCTTGCCTCCATTTACGATTGGCACAGGGCGACCGAGCGGGTCGGGATATTCTTTATCGGAATCGATCCCCAACAAGCTATGCATTGTGCGTAGTAAGTCGGCGATGCTCACCGGATCGCTTGTGGGCGCTGCTGCTTGTCGATCAGTCGCTCCAATAATTTGGCCCGGCCGGGTACCTCCGCCCGCAAACAAAATCGATTGGGCCATCGACCAATGATCCCTGCCTGCCTGCGCATTGATCCGCGGCGTGCGTCCCATTTCGCCCATCATGACTACTAAGGTACTCTCCAATAGTCCGCGTTCATCTAGATCATTTACGAGCGCAGCAAAAGCTCGGTCAGCGGGTGGAATCAAGTCGCCAGCGAGGCTTGGAAAACAATTAAAGTGCACATCCCAGCCTGGAGCGTCAATGCCTACAAATCGACATCCCGCTTCGACAAGTCGACGCGCCAGCAAGGCACACTGTCCGATTTGCGTCATACCATACGCCTCGCGGAGAACTGCCGGCTCCGAATGTAGCTGGAAGGCTGTGCGAGCGGCCTTCGAAGTGATTAGGTCCCGAGCTTTGGCGTAGTAAGTAGACATGGCAGCTGCTCGACCAGTCTGCTGCCCGCGTTGTTCTAAACCTGCCAACAAACGTTGTCGCAATTCACGGCGTGTCGTGGTCAATCCGTCGAGATGGCCAAGATCTTTGACCTCAAAGTCGGGTTGACTTGGATCCGCTTCGATCACGAATGGGGCATGTTCGGCACCGAAGAACCCCGGTCCACCAGCCGACATGGGATGCGGCATATTAATGTAGGGTGGCACCGTTCCGGTCGATCCCAATTCTCGTGCCACCACTGACCCTAACGATGGAAACAATTCGTTTGTGGGAATCGGATGTTCGCCATCAGCAAACGCAGCTCGATGGCCGGTCATGACGTAGTGATAACCTGTGGAGTGTCCATTATCAGCATGTGTGTGACTGCGAACGACGGTGAATTTGTGCGCTATCTGGGCACACTGCCGGCAGTGCTCGGTAAAAAGGGTACCTGGCACCGACGTGGGAATGGTTTGAAAAGGCCCACGAATTTCCGCGGGAGCTTCGGGCTTAGGATCCCACATGTCCTGATGAGGTGGACCACCTTCCAAAAAAATGAAAATACAGGCTTTAGCTTTGGCTTTAGTCTTCGTCGCTTGCCCGGCATTCGCTTCCGATTGTAGTAGGCGCGGCAGGGTAAGTCCTGAAAACAACCCCAACCCACCCACTCGCAAGACTTGCCTACGAGTTAGACCATCGCAATAACGCATCGCATTCATAGCGTTAGAGTTTGGATCGCGAAATTGCAGGTTCAACATGCAGTAGCCTCTCTTGGTGACCTGTATCTTCCTTGTGAAACGCACGCGGGTCAATCGCGACCAACAAAACGCCAAAGAGTGGGACGGATCAGTCGAATCCGACCGTTCCGTCCGATCCGAACGGAGAGAAATCTTACTGGTTGTACAAGAACTCTTTGGTATTCAGTACGGACCAAAGTACATCTTCCACAGCTTGGCGTCGGGTAGCCGTAGATGAACCGACGAAGGCAGACCGCAACAGATCAAGTTCCTGGGCTTTCGGATAGCGGGCGAGTGCTCCTAAATAGATCTCGTCAATGACTTGGTCATTTGAAAGGTCCGTTTCCGAAAGGCGACGGGCTGTACCATTCCGGTCACTTATCTTGGCATTCACTTCCGGCGAATTAAGTAAGTGCAGCGCTTGGGAGATGCTGGGCTCATTGCTTCTCTCACATTCACAGACTGTGGCCCGCGCGGGGCGTCCGAATATCCGAAAGAAATAAGACGGCATGCGGTTATCCCAAACTTGAATCGATCGCACTCCCAGTGGCCAACCGTTAAATTTCTCCGGAACGCCTGTCGTCTGGCAAATTGCATCTAATAGCACTTCGGCCGGAAGCGCCTTCGGCGTGGCGTGTGAGCCATGTTGGCGGTCAGCAGCATTGGATTTATTGGCGACGGAGCTGAGCTGATAGACTTGCGAGTTCAACAACGTTCGTGTGAAAGCCCGTAGGTCGTATCGAACATCCTTCAAGTGCTGCGCCAATCCATCTATTAATGGTTCGTTCGTCGCGGGATTTGTAATCCGCTGATCATCGATCGGTTCCACCAAACCCCTGCCGAAATAGTGTGCCCACAAACGGTTGACGATGGCTCTGGCAAAAAAAGGATTGTCGTGGCTGGTAACCCAATCCGCTAAAACTCGTCGCCGGTCGATTTCAGCTGAAAAGTCGGCCGGTGGCGCTCCTAGTGCGCGGGCAGGCACCAGTTCGCCCGTCCGCGGATGCTTCTGATCGGTTCCCACGCGCGATATAACTGATTCGGTCCCGTCTGGCAGGCGTTTTACGGCGAGCCCGGTGAAGAAGCCTGCCAAGCCCGCGTAGTCGTCTTGGCTCCAGCGTTCACTGGGATGATGGTGACACTGTGCACATTCAATTCGCACTCCCAGGAACAGCTGACTGATGGAACGGCTGGCGAGTTCGGGCTGGTCGAGCGATTTGAAAAACGCTGCGGGGCTTTCGCTTTGAATTGGACCCTGAGCAGTGAGGATCTCTCGCACCATCTGATCGTATGGCCGGTTCTCGGCAAACTGTCGGCGGAGCCAGCGTGTCAGTCCGACGGCACCTTGTGGTGTAATCTTGATCTTGTCGACACGCAACAAATCAGACCATTTCATGCACCAGAAATCGGCATGCTCCGGGCGTCCCAGCAGATCATTCACTAATTCCGCTCGCTTGCTACCATTTGAATTTGCCAGAAACCGCCGAGCCTCCTCGGCCGTCGGAAGCGTGCCGATGGTGTCCAGGTAAACGCGCCGCAAGAATGTCGCGTCGTCAATGGTTTCACTCGGCTGAATCCCTAGTTGAGTCAGCTTGTCCCAAACTAATTTGTCAACGAAGTTGGTTTCACTAGGTCGCTCGAATTTTGTATCAGGTCGCGGAATTGTCACCCTGCAAACTGTCACGTGTCCGAGGTACCGCACCAAAACTGCTGCCTCACCCAATGTGTCGCTCGCTTCGAGCAAGCCTCGATCGTCCACCACCGCAATGTGACTCGCATTGCATGCGTAATCCGCTTCGGAAGTTGCGCAGTAGCGGCCTCCCTCGGCGTCGACGGCGGTGACACGCAGTTGCTGTTTTTTGCAGACACTCAATATCAGTTTGGCGGGCTCAACTTCGATCGATAGGATTGGCTTTTCATTAGGAACGGAAAAATGTGCTCCGGCAGCTATCCAACGGCGGACACGTCGATACTCGTAAGAGTCATGCTCTATCTTTAAGCCGCCACCATGAGGTAGCTGGGCGGTGGCCTTCAGCAATAAAAGACTTCGTTCAGGCTCGGCCAATGACAATCGACGACCTTTTGCTTCTTTAACGATTGCGTCGTAGTCCGATGAAGCGCCAAACCCGAACAA
>JANNPR010001290.1:0-1448 GCA_031400345.1 Planctomycetota bacterium
CGGCCGAGCTCGACCAACAGCAAACCGGTAGTCGACAAATGTTGCTGTTTGAAATGGATACTGCAGCACGAGGATCGCCCGCGCCATCGAAATCCAAAGACGGCGAGTTACGGCGACTTGTCCCGGCTCGCGACGACCTTCGGCCGCTGTACCTCAACACGCAGGGACTGACGGTTGGCAAATCCGGCAAGGTGCTGAAGATCAAGGAAAAAGACAAGGTCGTACAGGAGGTGCGGATCGGTGAAATTTGCCAACTCAGTCTTTACGGGAACATTCAGCTTTCGACACAAGCGATCCAGGCGCTGTGTGAGAACGAAGTGCCGATCGCGTATTTCTCGATGGGTGGCTGGTTCTATGGTGTCACACAGGGGCTGGGGGTGAAGAATATTTTCCTGCGGCGAGAGCAGTTTCGATTGGCGGATGTGCCCGCCTTTTGTTTGCGATTGTCGCGCGAGCTAGTAGCCGGCAAAATCCGCAACCAGCGGACCATGCTTCAGCGAAATCATGTCGAACCTCCGCCGCATGCGTTGGCGATGCTCAAGTTCCTGTGCGAAGAGTCCGAGCAGGCGGAGTCGCAGCAACAACTGCTGGGCATTGAAGGGTATGCGGCCCGCATTTATTTCGAACACTTCTCGGGGATGATCAAGCGAGGAGATGACGAACCGGAGGGGGCGTCGGACGGAGTTTTGGCTGTCGCCGATGAGTTCACATTCGATTTCACAAACCGCAACCGGCGGCCTCCCCGGGATCCAGTGAACGCGTTGCTTTCGCTGGCCTATAGCATGCTGGCCAAGGACCTGACGATTGTCACCCAGGCCGTTGGCTTCGATCCGTATCAAGGTTTTTATCACCAGCCTCGGTTTGGTCGACCATCGTTGGCCCTGGACCTGATGGAGCCATTTCGACCATTAATTGCGGACTCGGCGGTGCTATCGGCGATCAACACACGGATGGTCGGTCCAGGTGACTTTGTGCGGGCTGGGCAATCCGTGGCCCTGACGCCGAGCGGTCGAAAGGCTTTTTTCCGAGCCTACGAGCAACGCATGGACTCATTGGTGACACATCCGCTCTTCGGTTATCGAGCGAACTATCGGCGGATCCTCGAGATTCAGACGCGGCTACTTGCCCGAGTGCTTACCGGAGAGTTAAAAAGTTATCCGGTATTCGTGACTCGTTAACGATTCGATGAGAGGGTATTTGGGTTTCATACAGCGTTGCGAGCGACGAGGTGCGTGGAAAAAGCCGCAGGTCGTTCGCAATCATCCAAGTATTTACGTTGAAACGGTTTGAGAGGTGATTGCGATGATCACTAGATTAGCAAATAATGCCGCGTGTTCAGTCGCTCGCAAGTCCTGTCCGGAACCATTGCCCCGCAACAAGGTGCGAGGGCAGCCCTTCCGCGGCTGATCAGCCGCGGCCCCATTGAAGCACACACCGACCCTATCCGC
>JANNPR010001317.1:0-1976 GCA_031400345.1 Planctomycetota bacterium
GCAAGCCAGTGCTGAACAATATAGGACCAAGGCGTTCGACTTGTTTCGTTTCCACAACTGATGTTGAGCTCAGGCGGCTTAGTTGTCCGACAGTTCCCAACACTGGCTTGCCGCCGAATGAGCCGTTTCGTGTAATCCAAGCCAACTCCGGCGGCTGCCAGTGGCACGCTATCACCTAGCCTCCATTTTGATATAGACCGACTACTACGGCCCTACTCCCTACTCAACATACAGGAACTCATTCGAAGCAACTAAGGTGCGGCAGGCGATTTGCCAGGCACGCAAGCGACGTTCCGATTCCACGGCGACGGTAGTGCCTAGAGATTGCTCGAGTTGCTGCTGTAACGCTAGAAAACGACGACAGTCATTCGCATTTGGTTTTCGTCCCAAGATTTCCAGAAACGCCATTTCTGCACGAACCTCGTGCGACTCGTCACCCGCAAGTAATCGTTGCGCAAGGGCCTTAGTTTGGTCCGCGACGAGCAAGCTGTTCATCATAAACAGTGCTTGGGAGGCAACCGTTGTGGACTCGCGAATACCATGCAGAGTGCTGGGATCCGGAAAATCGAAGCTGTTGAATACCTCGTAAACCGCACTGCGAACGATCGGCAGGTAAATGGAGCGGCGTCGCGAGTTGTACACAACAGGATTGACGTTGGCGGTACTCGTTACGTATTGCCGATTCTCTGTGGGCAATAACGAGCCGCCCATCGATAAATCTAAGCCCTCGCCGAGTTGCAGAAGGACGTCACGAATCTCCTCTGCCTCAAGTCGACGGCGATTTGCATGACTATAAAGTTGATTCGCCGGGTCCACTTCGAGAACCGAATCGTCGCATTCCGTGCTAAGCTGATACGTGGACGACAGGACCATTAGACGATGAGTGGCTTTCATCGACCAGCCGCTGTCAACGAACCGCAAGGCGAGCCAATCCAGCAGTTCCGGGTGAGTTGGCCGCTCGCCCAGTTTTCCAAAATTATCGGGCGAGCGCACAATTCCCGTCGAAAAGTGTCCCAACCAAATCCGATTCACCATGACACGAGCGGTTAGTGGATTATCGTCGGTCAGCCATTGAGCCAGCTGGCGTCGACCGATTGGCGAACTGGAAACGGGTATCGCCGAATTTCCAAAGATACGCGGAAATCCGCGTGCTACTTCGTCACCAAGGGTAGTATGGCTGCCGCGAATATGGACCCGCAGATTATCGGCGGGGGTGTCTGTCACCGCCATGACTTCTGGCAACTTGGGAATGCTCTTTTCCAACTGCATTATTTCGTCGCGCAGCGGCTTCAAGAGATTTTTCGTCTCAATAGCAAAGTGGCTCTCCAAACTCTTCGGCTTGGCAAACGGGCCCTGAGGATCGTATATCACCGCTCGAAGTGATTCCGACAACGGATCTGCGAGTGACTTGGTTTGACTGGCGGCATCGCTTGCAAGGACCGCTTCCCATTCATCCATGATCGAAGTAAAAGCCCGACTGTACCCGGCACTCAGGTCCGCAAGCGTTCTAAATTCAGTGCCAAGTCGCCGGCAGAATTCAGCCGTCTGCGGGTCGGCTTGCCATTCTTTCTCGCCGCTAACAAATCTCAACCAGGGTGAAAAAGGTGATGGATCGTCTTTTTTTAGCCCGTTCAAATAGCTGGACCACTGTTGAACTAATTCGGGGATGGGCCGATAAGACATGTGGCGGACAGCGATAAGAATTTCCGCGGCAAAATCGTTCGGTAAAAGGGTGGGAGTGAGCAGTAGCTTATCAATGTGCGGGAAATTCTGTGGGTGCTCCAATCTGAGACACAGTTTCCCGGCAGCGAGTGGAAACAGTCCCTCAACGAACCAGGTTTGCGTGTCGGTATTCCAACTGCCCGTAACGTTTCCTGCTGCACCCGTCTTTTCTTCGTGCCCGTTGATCAACAATTTGCAAGGCCGCGCCGCTGCAGCCGCATAACGAAGCTCGAGTTGATACAAACCGGCTTTCG
>JANNPR010001319.1:0-4288 GCA_031400345.1 Planctomycetota bacterium
ACCACCCCGTTGCTGGCGAACGACGAGTCTCCTACGGCCGGTGTCGTTGCGCAGAAGTAGACACCACCGCGATTCGTGGTTACTCGCGCTAACAGCGGTGCTCCACCCTGCAACACGGCAAGCGGCGTGTGCTCCCCCACTATTCCGCAGAACTTGTAAATCTCTAACTGCCCGACAGGTAGCGACGCGCCGCTTTGTGTATGTGAGAGCAAGTCCTGATCACCGCGCCAGGTTTCGATGGCGACATTGTCCGACGACGAGCTCCATGACTCCCACTTCACACCAGCGAATTCGTCGTCGTTTGTCTCTCGCGGTGGAAAAAATACGACTTGTCCGCCGCGGTCGACGAACGATTGGACAGCCTTGGCGGCGTCATCGGTTGGCAAAGGAGCTTGCCAAAGCATGAGCGCGATGTTCTCCCATTCAATAGTCGGCAACTGTTCCAGCGCGATGACCTCCGCCTCACACTTTAGCGACGGGTCGGCTGAAATCGAGGCCGCCAATTGCAGCGGTCGAGCGTCCTGGGCATCGTCCGCCACAATCACTGTCCGTCGCAAGGCCGGTTGATCGAACACAAAGTAGAAGTCATTGTCCGCGGAATTCGCATCCGCTGGGATCGAGACCTTGCCCCAACCGCGTTCGCGATGTCGTTCCAGTGAAATGCGATGGTCCTTCAATTCAAACTGCAACCCGGACATTTCGATGGTTGTTTCCGAGCGGGCTCCTTCAATTTCAAATTGAATCGGCACGGATAATTTATCGGACGGATCAACGGCATCGGACCGAACGGTCGCATCTTCTTTGGTCAGCCGCAATGAAACTAATAGTTCCGCACCATCACTCGTTTCTTGACGACGGACATCGGTGACACGAACGGCTACGTTGTCGGGGGCTACTTGCGGGTAGGCCAGTAAATGAAATCGGATCCCTTGCGAGAATTCGAGGAACGAATCACGCATCGTTTGCCAGCGGCCACTCTCAGCATTCCAGTCGTTCTGGCGGATGTCCGAGCAGATCCAGATTTCGGTGCGCCCCGACTTGTTCGCCTGGACGTAATCTCGCGCCGCTTGCAGCATCGCCGGCAAGTCCGCCGAGGCGCTGGTTGGCTCGGCGGCCGGCAAATTTAGTAGCGTGTCCGGCGATTCCAATTCCCGCGGAACATTCGATGTGCTCTCAATCAGCACCCAGCGGCCCGAGCCAAGCATGTTTAGGGTCCGTGCCAACTGATTCCGGCCAGTCTCTATTTTCGAGCCCACGGTTCCTAACCCCCGTTGCAGCATGCTCGGCGAACGGTCGAGCAGAATGATCGTGGTGTCCGCGCGGCCGCCAGCGGTCAATCCCAACCAGCCGCTCGCCAGCGGGCGGCTGATCGCAAAGATCAAACCCGCGATCGCCAGCATGCGGAAGAGCATGATCAGCCACTGCCGGAGCTTGGCGTACCCACGAGACATACGGTTGGCTGCGAGCAAAAACATCATCGCGGCCCAGCGAATGGTTTGAAACCGGCGCTGGTTGATGAGGTGAATCAGAATTGGCAGTGCGACGAGCGGAAGAGCCACCAATAGTAGCGGTTGAAGGAAACTCATCGCTGCCCCTTCGAACGGGTGCGCCCGATCAGAAACCTCATCAGCACCTGCTCGTAGTCTTCGTCGATGCTGACTCGGTGATAATCAATCGCCGACTCAAGCACAACCTGCTTAAGACTTTCGAGATACTGCTGCAAAGCCTTTCGATAGCGGTCAGCGATGTCGTTCGGCTCGGCGAAGACGGATGGCCCGCCCTCCATGTCAAGGAACCGCATCGGACGCCGAAAGGTAAAGCCCAATTCCAGCGGATCGAGCAACTGGAACGCGACCACGTCGTGCTTGCGGAATCTCAGATGCTGAAAGCAACCGCGTAATAGCTCCGGCTCCGCGAAGAAGTCGGAGACGATGACAATTAGCGCTCGCTGCCGAATCGTCTCGGCTAGCTCGTGTAGTACGCTGATGAGCTGTGTTTCCCCTTTCGCCTGCGTCTGCTCCAGGATGTCAAAGATCGTCATGAGATGGGCGGTATTCCGTTTCGGCGGGATATTCACTACGAGCCCTTTGGCGATACAAGACAGTCCCACCGCATCTCCTTGCTGGACCGCCAGGTACCCCAGCGAGCCGGCGACCTTCCGCGCGTACTCGAGCTTGGTCGTGTCGGTCGAGCCGAAGTCCATCGAACCGCTGGTATCGACAACCAGACAGCATCTCAGGTTGGTGTCTGCCTCAAACTCCTTCACGTAGAACCTGTCCGATCGCCCGTAGGCTCGCCAATCGAGCCGCCGCAGGTCGTCGCCGGGGACGTACTTTCGATACTCGGCAAATTCGACACTCGCGCCGCGCTGCGCACTGGTGTGCCGTCCCGACACGGATCCTTGCATGGGCCGCCGCGCGAACCAGGGAACGCTCGCAAGCCGCGACAGGACTTGCGAGTCGAGAAAGCTGCGAGGGCTACGGTCCGGTCCGGAAACATAAATGCGACTCCCGCACAGTATTCAAGCCTGCATCGCAAGTTTTGGTGTTGTTGGATGCCGGAAGTGTGCCACTGGCCGCCGCCGAAATAAGGTTCGACGTACGATAATGCTCCTTTCGGCGGTAAGCCAGTGCGGAAGCTGGTGGCGAACTGCGTCACTTGGGGAACGCATAAGATGGCCTTTCACTTTTTTCTTGCTGTTTTGATCTTGATTCCATCACGCACTGGCTTGCCGCCGAATGACCTTAATTGGCTATGATCATCAACTCCGGCGGCTGCCAGTGGCGCACTTTACTTCCAGCCTGATTACCTCGCTTACGCTTCGGGTTGGTGTGGATTGCCTCCAACCAAAATGCACACTTTGGGGTTCGATATGCCACACCAAAAAACAAAAGAAGGCGATTGCCGCAATTTCCTTCGCTTAGACTTAGGCTTAAATAACCGGTGCTACGACTCCGTGCTGGTCTCCTCGACTAGACGGCGCACAATCTTTTTGGAGTCGATGCCTTCCGCCTGAGCGGCAAACGTGGTGATGATGCGATGGGTCAGCACAGGTGCGGCTACGTCCTGAACGTCTTCCAGCCGAACCATGTAACTTCCCAGCAATGCCGCACGAGCTTTCGCTCCCAGAATCAAGTTCTGCACCGCTCGCGGACCGGCCCCCCAAGCGACGAGCGGCTTCAGCCAGGCCGGTGAGGTCGAGCCGTTCGGCCGAGTCTTCCGCACCAGCTTCGCCGCGTATTGATAGATATGGTCAGGCACAGGAACTCGCCGCACCAAATTCTGATGTCGAATGATATCTTCAGCGTGCATCAGTTGATCGAGTTCCGGCAACGCATCACCAGTGGTCGTGCGAGCGATCCGCACTTCTTCATCCTCGGAAGGGTAGTCCAGTTCGATCAGAAACATGAACCGGTCGAGTTGTGCTTCGGGGAGCGGATACGTACCTTCCTGCTCGATGGGATTCTGAGTCGCGAGCACCAGAAACGGCGCCTCTAGCTGAAAAGTCTTGCCGACAACGGTGACTTTGGACTCCTGCATGGCTTGCAGCATGGCGGCCTGTGTCTTCGGCGGAGCGCGATTGATTTCATCGGCGAGCACAATGTTAGCAAACACCGGACCATGGACGAATTCGAATTCCCGTTTCCCGGCCGACCCGTCTTGCAGAATGTCGGTGCCGGTAATGTCCATGGGCATCAGATCGGGAGTGAACTGGATGCGACTGAATTTCAAGGACATCGTTTCGGCGAGCTTGCTGACCAGTAGTGTCTTTGCCAAACCTGGCACACCCATTAACAATCCATGTCCGCGGGCAAACAGACAAATCGCCAGCCGCTCGATAACTTCATGCTGTCCAACGATTACCCGCCCTAGCTCCTTTTGCAGCCGAGCGTAAATATCTCGTAACTGATCGATTGCCTGAACGTCATTGTCACTGACTCGTACCTCAGAAGGCGGCGCCGCTACGGACTGTGACATATGGAGCCTCTCTCAAGTGTTGTTCCTCAATGCTGAAGAAGCATTATTCATGATGGAGTTGCGATAATCCATCCCGCGCCGTTGTCTCGCCGCCAGCCATAGGCGCGGGTTTTGATTGTGCATTTGGCTGCCGGAAGTGTGCCACTGGCAGCCGCCGATAAAAGCTTTGAAGTACGATAACGCTCCTTTCGGCGGCAAGCCAGTGCTGAAGCCGGTCGCGATCTGCGTACAGGTGAGACCCAAAACGCGACCCTGTAAACTTCGTCTCTTTCCCCCTCCGACCTTGTGCGGATTCATTGCACTGGCTTGC
>JANNPR010000035.1:0-3309 GCA_031400345.1 Planctomycetota bacterium
CATCGGCACCGCCGGGCTGACGATCGGCCTGGCGCTGGTTGGCCTGATCCTGTACGCCGTTCTCACCTAGTCACGAGAGTTCAACGATGTCGAGCGACTTTTCAAGTATTCGCGGTTCCGGGGACATCTAGGGCGCTTAAGACCAAGCCGATCGGCCCCATACTGTTGCGCGATTTGGAGATGCAAGCCATCTTCGAAGCTCTGGAACGGCATGGCGGAAACAAACCCTCCGCAGCCGAAGAATTGGGAATAAGCTTGAAAACCCTTTATAACCGATTGAACCAGTCAAACACGTTGGAACGATCAGCGTAGCTGTTTGATTCCGAGCCCTTGAGATTTCATATGCCGCGAAAAGGCAGGCTCATCATCTTGTTGGTTGGACTAGTCGTTGCGTCTGGCACGATGACGCAAGGACAATCGCCTGCACTGAATCTTGAAAAGAGCTCGGACCCTGACCGACCGACTGCACTCGACAGTGATGAGAAATTAAGTGCCCAGAAATTGGACGCCGAGGGATCAAATGCCGAGGGGCTAAGTGAACTCATTACGGGTATCGTGCGGCGCAGTATCCCGGACGAATACGAAAACAAAAAAGAATGGGGCATGACAAAGCCCGTGTGGGATGGCTTACATATCTCCCTGGACGACGGGCAAATCAAAACCAAACGGAGATGGAAAGAGGTAAACCACGGATCGTGGAAAACGTACCGCGCGTGGCCGATCCATCCAGATCAAGAGCTTCAAGTTCGCGTCATGAATCTCCGCGAAATCCGACCCGGTTTGGCTGGCGCTGATCTGGAGTGCCATATTCATGTCGGGACGTCCGGTCGCTGGTCGGAATGGCGTCGGGGCGTGCAACTCTTCAGTTTCGGCACGGATGCAGATGCCCAAGTGCGGTTAACGATCGCCTTGGAGCTAGGATCGCGCCTGGACGTCAGTCACTTTCCTCCGGATCTCGTTCTGCTGCCCAAAGCTACCAGTGCCGATGTCCAACTGATTCATTTCAAGTTAATTCGAGTAAGTGACATTAGTGGACCGGTGGCGCGAGAATTGGGAGATGCGCTAGAAGGTTTTTTGCGACACGAACTTCGTGATCAACAGCCCAAAATCGTCGAAAAAATCAATCGACAAATTGATAAGCATCAGGACCAGCTGAGACTATCTGCCAAACTATGGCCGCTGCAAGCTGTGATGAGCCGCGAAGCCACGGACGAGAAGTAACGCAGCTCAGGTGTCAGTGGTACGTAATTCGGTTGACGATATGTCGATCCGAAACGCATCTCCGGGAATCTCGATGCATAGTGGTTCAAAAAACGCAGGTACGTTTATCTCCCGCAGAGTGCAAAACTGACCGTTCATTTGCCGACCAAATACCAGGAAGCGACATTTCTGGGAGCGGATTTCCTGAAGCGCAATGTCTCGCAAACCCGAATAGTTCGAGTAGTACTTTGAGTCGACGATGCGCTTAATCGTGTCCGCTCCAACCACGAATGTCGCCTCGGGAAATAAACGAGACTTTTCTACAAAAGTCGGAGCACGAGTGAGCCACACCAGAGCGTCCACGGGAAACTGTTGAAGTCGCGTCTGCAACTCGGTGTAATCCAGCGGCGGCTTGTCCACGTTGGTAATCGACATCTCGTACTGCACCGGCTGACCAAATTTGTGGCTCACAAATTGGGCCATCTCACGATGACCGGCGTGAAATGGATTAAAAGCGCCTGGAAATAGAAATCGTGGAGATGAAGGGACGCCGGTGTCCAACTTCGCGACCGGTTCTCCGCTTTGGTATCCAACGGCTCCAACGCCACCTAATATGAGTTGAACCAGCGGGTCGTGGGCGTCGGTCTGTCGAACCACAGGTATTTCGTCAACGTCTAGATCGACGCCCAATCCCTCGGGATGCCCGCACGCGCGAGCTATTTCGTTCAGTAGGATGCGACAAACTATGGTCTCCTCCTCTTGGCGTGTCCGACTAGATTTGGCGAGCTCGACCGAGGTCGTACGAGTTCGAGTGGCCGTTTGTAGCCCCACGTGACAACGATGAGGACCCTTCTTTGGGAGTTCGCTTACTAGCGACGCCGTACACCCAATTCCCATAATCATCTCAACATCCGCAGTGGGTCTGGCAACGGTAATCTGTCGCGACCGTTCGAACGCGGCCATTGCCATGGCGCGTGCTGTTCGAGCCGAACAATACTGTTCGGGTTGAGCTCCAAGAAATCGAGTGAGCGCTTCGGAGGCGTAAGGCACAACCGCTTCTAGCACAGAACGCGAACCGCCGGGAACTGCTAAGAGCTGCGCAATGGCTGAAGCGCCGCCTCCTGTTACCGCCAACACAAATTGGCGACCGGAACCGTGAATGTGACGAATAACTGTTTCAATGTCAGCCATGGCCGACCGGTATGGGTTGTATCATGTGGAACACCATCTCAACAGTTTCGCGTATTCTAGATGGACAGCGCCCATTTGCCGCCTAAGTCGACTTCAAATGCAAGCGAACCAGATTCAAGGCGTGTTTTACCGTTCGGGCCTTTCGAATGTCGGGGTGACCCGTATAAGCCAGCATGTGCTTTTGCGTGGTATTCGACGCTGCAATACCAATTGCAACACTGCCCGATTGGCCGTTTACCTGTTCCTGAGGAAAGGTCCCAATTGCCAAGCCGATATCGGCGCCAGTTCGGCAACGTATCGCGTCCGCCATTGCCTCGACATCTAGTACCCTATCGTCGCCGTTGGTGAGCGTTAGTAGCGACCGCAGATGAGTTGGACTAAGCCCAACCATTCCTCCCTTAATTACTCGGTCCGCGTTTGGAACTTCGCTAAGCCATTGCGTGGCCGTGCCACTGCTGCCGCATTCAACCACGGCCATGGACTTTTGGGCTGAGGTCAAATCGCGTACCAGCGCATGTTGCAGTTCATCGTCACCTTCGCCGAATACCAGATCGCCCAAACATTCATGAATTGTGATAATCGTTGGCATCATCGAATCGTAGCACTCCTGCTCAGACTCGCCAGACGCGGTAATGCGAAGTGAAATAGTCGCCTGACTGACTGTTATACCGACTTCGGGAGTTCGCCCGCGACGAATTACGTCTGGCAACATCGCTTCCAAGTCACTCTCGCCAACTCCGAAGCATCGAATACAGTGATGTCGGATGAATCGCCGACCGCCCGTCATCGTTCGCAGCGCCGGTGCCACGGTTTCGGCCCACATTTCCCGCATTTCGGCAGGTACTCCGGGCAACGCAAACACCCGCACAGGAGTCCGTCCGCCCCGGCAAATATCAAGGTCAATTCCTGGCGCTGATC
>JANNPR010000038.1:0-6060 GCA_031400345.1 Planctomycetota bacterium
CGCCTCAAGCTTGGGGTTTGCCACAAGAATTGCACCGACCAACAACCCCACGGTGCCGATCTTGAGGAAACTCGAGAGGTAGTCACGCGGACACAGCAGCAGCCAGACAGGCAACACCGAGGCTACGAACCCATACAGGCAAATTGCCATAATCGTGGCTTCGCGTGAAAGCGAGAAATAAGGCTCCCAAGCGGAGCCAGGAATCCAGTTACCGGCAATCGTCGCGGCCAATGTGGCGACCGCACCAATCGCCGAGGCTTCCACGACATGCCCCTTGCGCAATTTATACATGTATAAACCAACGAACAGCGCGATCGGGATCGTGCAAGCGATGGTAAACGTGCCCCACGAACTGCCGGCGATCGGCTGGGTCACCCGGTCGGGCAAAAGGAGCTTCCCGTCGGTTACCTGAAAGGGGGACGGGCCGGGCTGTTGCTGATCGGCAGGCCAAGTGCGAATCAGATTGAATGCCTCGGACCGCGTAACCGATGCTCCATTGGCGTACACAATTCGCGTATTGGCAGGAACGACCGCAACGTCGCGGCGTCCGGCGGTCGACAATTCAAGTTGGGCATTGGGTGGCAACTCGAACGCGGACCCTTGCGCAAGCTTAATCTCTTCACCTCCGAGCGCTTTCACTACGACCACGCCCAAGCCGGATAGAGCGATAATCACCACGAACAGAATCGCCAGCGATGCCGCTGTGCCTGCCACAGGCCCAATCTCCGCACGAGCAATTTCTGCCAAAGAGCGTCCATTTCGGCGTACGCTGGCAGCGAGCACGAGCATGTCCTGCACCGCGCCGGCAAAGCACACTCCAATCACAATCCACAACAGCCCCGGAAGGTATCCGAATTGAATTGCCAGCACGGGGCCGATTAACGGTCCCGCTCCCGATATGGCTGCGAAATGGTGCCCGAACAAAACCCATTTGTTGGTGGGATGATAGTTCTGTCCATCGTACATAAGATGAGCGGGAGTCTTGCGGGTATCATCTAGGACAGCTACTTTGGCCGCTAGGAATGCGCTGTAATATCGATAGGCAATCGCCAGACAGCACAAAACGCCAATCATCAACGGCATAACGTGCATTTGCTTTTGTCATCCTATAAGCGGGTTGGTCATAGGTTCATTGAAACTACCGGGTGTGACTGAAACTACCGGGCGTGTCCGTGTTTTGGAATTCGAATCCCGAACTAGACGTGTGTCACCATAATCGGTCCAGGCCGCTTTGAAAACGGCAGGTTTTCCTGACTGCACGGTCCCCTTCTATGGCGCTGACTTCCGAACAATTCCTGAAGTGCCTAATCGCCAGCAGATTGATGAGCGAGTCCGAGGTGCGTGCGTTCCGGGTATCCCTACCCCCCGATCTAAAGGAACCCAGAGTCAAATCGTTAGCGGTAGAGTTGGTGCGACGGGGTAAATTAACAAAATTTCAAGCCTTGCGATTATTGGAAGGAAAGTGGCAGGGATTGGTACTCGGCAAGTACGTGCTGCGCGAAAAAATCGGTGAAGGAGGCATGGGGGAAGTTTATAAAGCCGAGCACCGCCGAATGAAGCGGCCGGTGGTCGTTAAAATCCTTCCCACCCGGGCGATGGAACAGCCAGGTGCCGTAGAGCTGTTTCAACGCGAGGTGGAAGCCGCGGCGCAAGTTTCGCACAAGAACATCGTTACCGCTTACGACGCGGACGAGTCCGATGGGATTCACTTTCTGGTAATGGAGTACGTCGATGGAGAGTCGGTTGGAATACTAGTAGATCGGGTCGGCCCGTTTCCCGTAGACGCAACTCTTGCGATCGTTATTCAGGCGGCATCGGGTCTCGACTACGCCCATTCCAAGGGCATCGTGCATCGAGATATCAAGCCCAACAATCTTCTTTTGGATGTCGAAGGAATCGTCAAAGTCTTGGATATGGGATTGGCTCGGTTTGATCGACCATTTGCCGACCAGCAGGGCGAGTCCCGGCTTGCCGAGAACCGCCATCAAATTTTTGGCACGGTCGAATACATGCCGCCGGAACAGGCCGATCACCCCGACCTCGTCGACCGGCGATCCGATATCTACAGCCTCGGATGCACCATGTTTCGCTTGCTGGTGGGACACCCGCCGTACCAAGGTGATACTCCGGTCGATACTTTACTTGCGCATCGGCAAAATCCAATTCCGAAGCTGGGAAAATTGCGTTCAGACGTGCCTAAGTCGCTGGATGCAATATTCGCTCGAATGGTTGCGAGGCAACTGCAGGACCGCTTTTCTTCGATGGCGGAATTGATCGACGCACTGAATCCATGCCTGCGTCGACCGGTCAAAGAAATGCAAACGAGTTTGGCGGAGCTGCTCAAACTCAAGGGACCGGCAATGGAACCTCCCTTAAAGAAATCTTCTAAAAAGTCAGCTCGTTCCGCACAGGAACCGGAGGATGCCACAACGGCGATTCACGAATCGGCGACTGTGGCGGCTGCACTGGCATCGATAACATCCACTCCGACGGGCTACACACCGGCGACCACGGTGGGTATCGATTTGGGTACGACCTACTCGGTTGTAGCATGTCTGGACGAACTTGGGCGACCTCGGACGCTCATGAATTCCGAAGGTGAACCGGCAACGCCGAGCGTGCTGTTGTTGGACGACGCCGGGACGGTTGTCGGTACGGAAGCCGTTAAAGCGTTATCCGACGAAGCCGAACGGGTGGCCGACTGTGTCAAGCGCGAATTGGGGAAGGCGCTATTTAGCAAGGTCATTAACGGACGCCAATTTCCACCGGAGGCGCTCCAAGCCTGGATACTCAACAAGTTGCGTACGGACTCCGTGCGGCAGGTCGGCGAGTTTAGTTCAGCGGTGATTACCGTTCCCGCTTATTTTGACGAAGTCCGCCGCAAGGCGACCCAGGATGCCGGTTACATAGCGGGGTTCGACGACATCGACATCATCAACGAGCCGACTGCCGCAGCCATGGCATTTGGATTCCATCGCGGTTTGTTGAACAACGATAATTCCACTGGCAGTCCGATTCATGTGGCGGTCTATGATCTGGGTGGTGGCACTTTCGACGTCACGATTTTGAGATTGGTGAACGGTGAGTTTCGCGCGCTCGCCACCGATGGAGATGTGCAGCTCGGTGGACGCGATTGGGACCAGCGGTTAATGGACTTCGTAGCGGAGGAGTTTGCCCGCCGCCAGGGGATTGATCCTCGTGGCGACATCGCTGCAATGGGCCGGCTGTGGCGATCCTGCGAAGACGCCAAACGTACCTTGTCGGTGAGGTCGAAAGCGATTGTAAATTGCGAGTGTCAAGGTTTAGTCGAGCGGGTCGAGGTCGACGTACAAACCTTCCAATCTTTAACCATGGATCTGCTCGATCGCACCGCCTTCACGACTCGTGAAACGCTGAAGGCGTCCGGCATGACTTGGGACCAAATCGATCATGTGCTACTCGTCGGCGGCTCGACGCACATGCCGGCGGTGATTCGCATGCTCCGCGAATTGACCGGCAAGGAACCAGATGCCTCGATTTCGCCCAGTGAAGCCGTGGCTCACGGAGCGGCGTTGTATGCCGGATGGTTACAAATTAAGAGGCGCGGCGAACGGCCACCATTTCAAGTGACCAACGTGAATTCGCATTCGCTCGGAGTCGTGGCAACGGATGGGAGCACGAAGCGAAAACAGAACGCCACCGTAATTCCCCGAAATACCCCACTGCCCGTGACCGCCAAACGGATTTTTACAACGCATAAGCCAAACCAACGGTCCATCTTGGTGAAGATTGTGGAAGGCGAAAGTTCCTCGCCAGACGATTGCGTACAACTCGGCAGAATCACGGTCCGCAACTTGCCCCACAACTTGCCCGCTCAAACGCCCATTGAAGTGCGGTTTCGATATGAAGAGAACGGCCGCTTAACCGTGGTCGTCAATGTCGCCGGCGTCGACTCCGTGTTGCACCACGAAATCGCTCGAGAAAATCTGCTGACTCGTGAACAGCTCGATCAATGGCGGAAGCACATTTCTGGAAAGCCGCCCACAACCGCCGTAGATGTGTAACGTGTGTAGGATGGGACACTCGTGCCATTGGACGGGCAAGAGTGCCCATCCTACGAATATTTTCGACGGTCATGAGTGCCAGCCCTACGAATATTTTTGACGGGCAAGAGTGCGCATCCTACGAATATTTTGACGGGCAAGAGTGCCCGTCCTATACGTCAGTTGTTGGAAACGTCGCCGCCTGTTCCCTGTTGCCGCAGATGCCGCTGCAAATACAAGGCTCTTTCAATGTTGCGGTCGGCAGTGTCCATCTCCATGCCCCGGATTTTTTGTAGATGAGCGGGCTGGGTATGAATGAAGAGCTTATTGATCGTCGGAATCTCAACATTTTCAATCAGCCCCAGATTCACTCCCATGCGGACACTGGATAACAGCATCATGGTCTCTTCGCTGCTGATTGTCTGTGCGGTACAGAGGATTCCAAAAGCGCGACTCACCCGGTCGTGCAACTCCTTCTGACTTTCGCGTACCAGGAACTCGCGGGCACGGCGCTCGTAATCAATGATCACCGGCACCACTTCGCCAACTTGGCCAATCAGATCTTGTTCGTTACGCCCCAACGTGACTTGGTTGCTGATTTGATAAAAGTCGCCCATGGCTTGAGAACCTTCACCATACAACCCTCGCACGGCCAGGCCCATCTTCTGCAGGCTTTTGAAAACCTTCTCAATCTGCCGAGTAATGACCAAAGCCGGCAGATGTAGCATCACGCTGACCCGCATGCCAGTCCCGACATTCGTGGGACAGGCGGTCAAATACCCCAACCGCTTGTGATACGCGTACGTGACTCGCTCCTCGACGAGATCATCGATTCGATTTATGTCTTCCCAAGCGGAATTCAGATCGAGCCCACTATGCATCACTTGGATGCGCAAGTGATCTTCTTCGTTGATCATCAGGCTAAACTTCTCGTGAAGATCAATCACGACCCCCCTGGCGCCAACCGCATCCGCGTGCTCTCGGCTAATCAACTGCCGCTCCACGAGGAACTGGCGGTCAATCGTTTGTAGTCCGTTGACATCGACGTAAGAGACCTCTTTCCAAGCTTCAATTCGTTCGACTTGATCGCGCAGCAGCTTTTCGATAGCGGGCCGGTCTTGATCCGTGCAGCGACGAATGAATGGAAATTCAGCTAGATTGCGAGCCAAACGGATGCGACTGCTGATTACGATGTCCGATTCGGGCCCAGATCCGCGTAACCATTCGCCACATCGAACTGCGAGTTCGTTGAGTTTCACGTATGCATCCCGCATGTCTTTCTCAAAGCGCCCAAAGCGAATCGACGAAGCCGATCTCGCTACCGACACTCATAGCCTATCCGCGTTTGCCCTTTTCTTCCAGCTTACGAATCTGGTCACGCAGCGCGGACGCCTTTTCATAGTCTTCTTTCGCGACGGATTCCTTCATCTCACGACGCAACCGAATCAAGTCGGTGTGTTTATCCGTCCCCCTGCGGCCTCGCTTCGGGTGTTTGCCGACATGCGAAGTCTCACCGTGAATATTTACCAACAACGGCTCTAACTCTTTTTCGAAGCAAACGTAATCGTGGGGGCAACCCAACCTCCCTTGATTGCGAAATTCATAGAATGTTATCCCGCAAACGGGACAAGCTTGCTGGTCTAACTTCTCCAGCTCCTGCGCCGTCTGACCCAGCTTAAGTTGCTTTGCCAACACACCAGCCAGTGTCGGGGCCATGGGCGACTCTTCGGTTGGCGACAAGTACTGTGTGGCATGGTCTTCGCAAAGATGAAACTCTTGTGGAGTGGGGCCAGTAAGCTCAGTAATATGAAATGTCGCAGGCTTTTCGCAATGTTTACACTTCATATTAGCACTCTTAAACTGCTTCAATTGCCCAAGATCACAGCGAAGCTTGCCGATTCGTGTGATCGGCTGTCTCAAGTGAAATCCCTGCCGCATCAAGACTTGCGCGCACCTGGATTCTATCAGCGTAGTGTACTCGGTCAAGATTCAGCGTCTCGGACGACCAAATGGCTCTACTCCAACCCAAAAGAAGTTA
>JANNPR010000058.1:0-3604 GCA_031400345.1 Planctomycetota bacterium
GTCCCACCCTACGACATGATTAGCGGTAGTCGGGAAAAAAGCGCCGGAGCCCGACTGCCCACTCTGCCGATCAGAACGCCGATTCGCGACACAGGGATTGCAGTTCATTCATGGCTTCCAAGTCATCACGATTCTGCTGCGTTGTAAAGACCTGCTGCAGATTTGACAGCAGCCGTGAGATCCATTCCGAATGGGTTGCAGTGGGCAAGTAGCGAGGGGCCCTGGGTATAGTGCGTCCCGTCAGCTTTTCGATCCGTTCGTACGCTTCCATAGTCGTGAGCACATCGCCCCCCGAGAATGGATCGATAATCATCCATTTCGATTCATCGCGGACTCGCACCAGGAAGTGACCCGGCGAGTTGACGCCCACTACGCCCAATCCGGCTCGTTCGGCCACCACTTTATATACCAGTGACAGCGTAATCGGGATTCCGCGGTGTGAATCCAATACGAACGGCAAGTAGCTGTTGCTGGGGATGTAGTAATCGTCCAAGTTTCCTAGAAAGCCTTCTTCTTCGAATAGAACGTCGTGAAGATGAGCAAGAATAGCTTGCACGCTCCGATTTCGAATTCGGGCGAGTACCCGCTTGGCCAAACCAGTTAGGCGATCGTTAATGGCTTCAGGATCGACCTCGACCATTTCATGCATCGACACGGCCACTGCGGCCCGTAATAGACCGTCGGTGGTATCGATGACCGGTAGCTGACTTGCAAAAAAATGAAACGCCTCGGGGCGGCAAAAGCTCGGTTCGCGGATCATCATGGCGGATGGGTTCCTTAACTGGTACTCCCTATCGTAATTAGGAAGAAAAAACAGTTCACGTTTCCAGCACAAGATTCTTGGAAACCTGCCAGGATTAACACCGGCGGTAACGGTGGACCTGTTGGTCCGTGCCACGCCGTCACTCGATGTAGTAGGCACATTCCGTGTGCCGTCCACTTCCGGCGAAGGGAGTGTGCCTACTACGACTGAATCCGACCGATCCGTCCGATGTGCAGCCCCACGAAGCAGATCTAGACAGTCTAGA
The DNA here is from genome assembly GCA_031400345.1 of Planctomycetota bacterium. GTDB lineage: Bacteria > Planctomycetota > Planctomycetia > Pirellulales > Pirellulaceae > JANNPR01. The sequence continues at coordinate 1,029 of JANNPR010000058.1, forward strand.
CCCTAGAAGTCACATAGCCGTTAAAGGCTGGATTTTGCGCGCGGCCGTTAGAACCGCGTGCGGCGACTTGCGAGTGTGTGCCGCCCGGCAGGCGGCAGCTTCGGGGCTGAATTTAGTGGGTTACTTGCCAACCCTACGGGCGGCGGTTTTTTACGACCTCCTGCTGTAGCCAGGCTAAGACTACCGAACCCACCTTACGAAGCGAAACCGCCGAGCACTTGTCCGGCGTGTCTTGTTCCGTGTGCCAATAGGACGGGCCCAGACCCGGGCGCGGATAGTCGAAGTCAATGATGTCACAAGTTGGGATACGTGCCGTTTCATTCAGGGGCAAATGATCGTCGCGTATCTCATGACGTGAACGGGGCCTGAATTCCTCGACCCCAATCGATGCGGCAACTCGCCAAATATCGCTGACCAAGGCACGAGCATGATACAAGCTGTTGCGCTCGTGATAAATCTGCAAATCGGCATCGCCAACCATATCTAAAAGAACTCCCCAGCGATACCGATGGGCCGGCGGCTGACCCGCATAGTTTTCAGCAAAGTGCTTTGATCCCAGAAAGTAGCGATCGGCATCGCGGCGATCGTCAAAAAGAAACTCTTCCCCATCGAACAACACAAAGTCCACTCCGCAAGTTCCGTTCAAACCCGACATATGGTGGCCCAATTCGTGCAAGACTGCGGTACCACTGGCTCCATCGTTGGCACCCACGAATACACCGCGCGGCTTTCGCTTGTCCCGGTCAGGATAAGGACGGGTGTCGTAGTGAGCGCACAAAAGGATTCGCTCTCGCCGATCCGGATGCCACTCCACGATCATATTTGTCATACCAACCGGAGTTCCATCCACGGGATGGCGAACGTCAAACTTTTGAAGGCGGACCTGAGCTCCCAGAGCCGTGAAATGTTCCGACAACAATCGCTGCTGTTCAGCCATCCCCGCCGATCCACTGGGTCGCGGACCAAGATCGCAAAAGTGTTGCAACACAGCGTAACTACGATCACCGTCGAACGCCCCGCGTCTAAAAACACTTCCTTGTCCGTTGCTGTGATTCATCGTGACGTAATAGGCCATTCCTAAAACGCCGAGTGTTAGCGCACTCAAAACCAGAGTCCTACGCGAGCGTAACTGCATGAGCACCTCAATAATCCTCGGAAAGTGACGTCTCCCGATAGGTTCAGTGTATGGCGACCAAGAGCAATCGCCAATGTCAGACTCACTGTCACACACCGCAACAACACGGTTATTGCCGGATTTAATAATTTGACGGATGTCGAAATGTGAGCTATTCCTTTTAATGGTGTTTCACTTCATCGGCGGACTCAGACAGTTGGAGTTCCTCGATAAAGGCAAACCGGTCGCGAGGCCGGGACGCAAAGCTATGGGTCTCGTTCGAGATCGCCAGGCTACCGAAAGGAAAGTCGTCGCTCCTGGTACGGCGTCGTGCAATGAGCAAACGCGTACGATTCAATTCTTGTCTGAGGATTCACATCATGACCGCCAGCCGACCAAAGTTTCATTTTTGCGCGAGATTTCGCCGGTTCCAAATACGAGTCCTTCTCGGCGCCACGTTCTTGTTATGCGCGGTTGCAGCTCAAGGTAGTGACCCTTTGCTGGACATTGTGCGAGTTGAGGAAGATTGGGAAGTGGTAATCGTCTCGCCGGACGAAACCAGCACAGCACCTCAAATCACATGCGCAATGTCCCCAGTAAGCAATTTGGAGGCAGCCTACGCCACGTTTGAACTCAATCACCAAACACAACCCTATTTCGCGCCTGGCGGACTACATTTGCAGATTTGGAACCAAGATGTTCCCACATTCACGCGCAGTCTCCCCCAAAATGCGGTCATGAGTCTTGCGGGAGAGACAGTTCGCTGGACTCAGGTGATGGATCTCAACAGCGGTGTCTTAAAGTTCGAAATCGCTGCCGGTGAATCGACTACTTGGGGCCAATTTGGCACCAGCGGCCAACTACAAGCCTCGACCCAAACTTCACTTACCAATTTGAACGGCTATACAACTCTTAATTCGATCGAGAATTCGGGTGTTGGTTTTGCTGGAAACCGTGTCCAGTCAATGAGCCTGAAGCGGGTGCGTTATTACACATCCGGTGGCACGGTGTTGGAGAACACCGACGTACACGTTATTGCGACTCATGAGTAACCTTCGTTCCATTGTCTCGGTACTTGGAGGAATTACCATGATCGCTCGAAAACAACGACTGCCACGCAAGGGAAATATTTTGTTTCTGACCGCCATCATGATGGTTCTCATCATGGCCGTAATGGCATTCGCGGTCGATGTCGGGTTTTTGTGCGTCGTCCGCCAAGAACTCCAGCGGTCCGCCGACGCTGCAGCGCTGGCCGCCGCTTGGGAAATGGTCGATGCGAGTGTTTCCGGCTCTCCTACCAGCGTCGCGATCTTATCAACCAATGCCAAAACAGCAGCGACCACATACGCAGCGCTGAACAAAGTTGTCCAACAAGCTCCTACGCTAGGGGCAACCGACGTTGTCGTGGGGTATATGGCGAATCCGTCAGATCCGACAGCGGCGATCGATACGTCCGGCATTC